>NZ_RQVA01000002.1:0-171558 GCF_003992255.1 Veillonella sp. CHU110
AGAAGGCTTACGTTTCGCGATCCGCGAAGGTGGCCATACAGTAGGCGCTGGTGTTGTTACAGCTATCGAAGCATAATTGAATCATAGATTCTAAATTAGAAAAGCGACCGCAAGGTCGCTTTTTTTGTTTTCTTCTAGAATTATAGATGTGTATATAAACTTATATAGTATGGTCGTATAGATTTTGTTGCCATAGACACAATATAAGTGCTCATTGTATAGTATAATCAAAATACATGAATTGATAATTTTTATCATATATAATGTAAGACATATCGTATATAATGATAGTAGTAAGAATAGTACTAATATTACTATTTCTATTACAACTATTAGTAATAGGAGTATAAACGATATCTATTCCATGAAATAGAAAGTGATAAGGAGGTTTCTATGAGTACAATCACAACGATGCCTGTTTCTATGGAAGGCTGGCAAGAGGAGCAACAATCTTGGAATCAAACATCTAAGTTCTTTGTGAATATGCATAAACGTGAGGATCGCGTCGCGCAAGTAGTGGATTTTGTAGCACGATTGCAAGAATTAGGGATACATCCAGCAGCAGGTGAAACGGCCCTCGATGTAGGCTGTGGTACTGGTGACTATGTGATGGGACTCGCTCGTAATGGGGTGAAAGTAACCGGTGTCGATCTTTCTACTGGCATGCTAGAAGGTGGTAAAGCCATTAGTGAAAGTGAAGGGCTTTCACTAGATTTATGGTTAGGACCATGGTCCGAAGAGGCTCGACAAGCCCTGGGATGGGACAAACAATTTGACTTGGTGTATAGCATTTTCTGCCCCATTATGTCGGATACGGCTAATCTTCACGCCTTGCACAAAGCTAGTCGCAAAAACTGTTTATGCATCATGTTCGCCGATCGTAAAGATGAATATTTAGATGCTATCTATTCCGAACGATATGGTGTAGGCGTAAGCCCATGGGAATCCATGCTACAAGATTGCTTGAGCACAATCAACGAAATTGGAAAAGATGTGAAAATTACCTACAAAACAGTAGAAGAAGTAGAAAACTTAACTGTCGATGAAGCAGTGGACTATTTCTGTATACGAGTACAAAGAAAAGTGGGTGGTGATTTAGATGTGATTAAACAAGAAATCCGCGAGTTCTTATCTGCGAAAGCGGTCGATGGGAAATTAGAGAACCACACAACGGATACCATTGCGTGGATTTCATGGCGAGTTTAATCTTCTGAACTTGTAAGATATAGAATTTACGGGGCTACCCTAGTATATGCATAATCTATAGGGATATGTACTTTAGCAGTATAAACATAGTGTTCAAGAATGCTAGATCTATCGCTATAGAGAGAATACATAAACTATATTATCTATATAACAATAAAAGACTGTAAACACTTGGGAACACCCTGTGTTTACAGTCTTTTTATGTTGTCAGTTGCGATGAGCTGTAGTCATGAACGTGAGCCTAAAGACATGCAATATTATAGTATGCTAATATTTTTAAGAATCTTGAGATAGAGCTTCACTACGTTCTACAAACTCACGCAAAGCACCATACCCTTCTGCTTCTAACTCTTCTAAAGGAATAAAGCGTAAAGCCGCGCCGTTGATACAATACCGGAGACCTCCCATGGACTGAGGGCCATCTTCAAAGACATGCCCTAAATGAGCATCTCCAATGCGACTGCGTACTTCGATGCGACGATGTCCTAAGCTATCGTCTTGGTAGTAACGGATGACATCGCTGTTGATCGGTTGCGCAAAACTAGGCCAGCCACAACCAGAGTTAAACTTTTGGGCAGAGATGAACAGAGGTTCTCCCGAGGTAATATCAACATAGATACCGGGACGAAACTCATCGGTATATTCATGAGAGAAAGGGCGTTCTGTGGCGCTATGCTGTGTTACAGAGTAGGCTAAGTCATTGAGCTCTTCTTGCAAAACAGCATCGGATTTGCGTTCGTAGTCGCTTTCATCAATTAAGGGTTCGTATGCTTTAGACACATTGATATGACAGTAGCCATTCGGATTTTTATCTAAATAATCTTGATGGTACTCTTCGGCTGGATAAAATGACTGTATAGGCAATACCTCGATGGCAAAGGGCTCTTTATAATGACTATTGGCACGAGATAACGTAGATTCGATAATGGCCTTGTCGTCAGGATTTTCGTAATACACACCACTTCGATATTGTATACCCACATCATTTCCTTGTTTATTGATGCTAAAAGGGTCAATAATGCGCAAGAAATATTGTAGTACTTTAGATAGGGAAATGACAGAGGAGTCATAGGTAATTTTGACCGTTTCTACATGACCGCTGCCATGGCATACTTCTTCATAATTGGGATTCGGATGGTTACCATTGCTGTAGCCAACCTCTGTATCTATAATCCCAGGAATGCGTTGAAAGTAGTTTTCAACACCCCAAAAACAACCGCCGCCTAAATAAATCGTATGGTTCATAGTATCACTCCTTTTCAATGTAATATAATTTATGTTAGTGATAATTCATAATATATTTTATATGTAGGTTGCTAGCTAAGATACTAGTATTGTATCGATTCCGTATCATCAAATTGTTATACGATAGCTCGTCTTAATTATAGCACGTATTCGTATTAGAAATACTGCACGAGGATTGATATATATATGATATAGCCCGTATAAGATACATGGTAGTATCACGAGTTTTAGTCATTATATTGTTAAAAGACATGCTTATAAAGGTGAAAGCCACCTGGCTCGTATGGGGCCGAGCAGGTGGCTTTTGTTGTGACAAGTATAGGTGTGTATGGGAAGTCACCCTTGTCACGACATATGTAAGTAGTTTGAAAGGTTGGAATACAGGAGTGTTCTCACAATATTCCTGTCGAGTATCACATCGACAAATTTAGTATAGCAGATTAGTAGGATTAAGTAAAATAATAATAAAATCTTACTGCTTATAGTGAATAACTATAGTTGACACACTCTATATTTCTGAATGTATCTAAGTGTAAGGACTTGGTACTCAGAAAGGAGTTTACATATGGCAACTAGTACAGTGCTTAAAAAAGAATTACATTTAGTGTTTACCGATGCGACGAAGCAAGATGTGGAGATTGTGGTGACATTTCCTAAAGAAGGGGTGACCAAAACAGAGATTGACACAGTAGGCCAATTAATGGTGGAAAAAGATGTGATCCGTGGTCGCAAAGATCATCCATTGACTAGCTTTCAACATGGTACATTAGTAACAACAGAATCTACGATGGTAGAATAAGGAGGAGATTAGATGTCAAACACAATGGTAACGAAATTACAATTACAGTTTAAAAAAGGGGAAGCCGGTCATGCATTGAAAGTAGCAAATTTTGCATATATCAATGAAGCCGCTAGTGATGATGATATGAAAGCTGTGGGTGAAGCATTAGGTAAACTCTATGCATACCCATTAACAGGTGTTGTCCGCAACAATGCAATCGCCTTGGAGGCGTAAGATGAACACGCTAGAAAAAGCGTTACAAATTATCCGTATTGCCGTGATCCTGATTCGATGGTGGAAACGTTAAGGTAGGATAAGACCTTTAGACAGGCGTTCCATTGTATAGGAGATACACGAAGAGCAAATAGTATATGAGAATGGTACCAAGGACTTATCACCACCTTGCCGAATATGGTAAGGTGGTGTTTTTATATGCAAGATACTAGATCAGGTGCGTAAGGGGATATGCGATACGCAGGCAAAGAACCTGAATCATAGGTGCATTGACTCAGGTTCTAAGACATGGGGTATGGTGAGACAGTATGATAAAATGATTAATTCTGTACGATTATATGCATTGTTGCACTAGAGAAATTGCTTTTTTATATTTTTTATGCATCGCCTGGCGAGAGATCCCGTACTCTTTTGCCAATTGGCTAATGTGTTTCCCATGATATAAAATATCGATGAGGATACTAGCATAGATAGGATCTATTTGGGGAAGAACCTTTATTAATGCTGCTTGCTGCAAATGATCCAAAGCTTCCTCTTCGGTGCTGTTCGGAGCGGGAAGCTCGGATAGAGGATCTGACTCCTCTTCGTTTTGGATACACGTGGTCTCGTGGGTCCATTGGGTGCGCATACGTCGAAATAAATTCATTTCACAATAATGGATACGAGATTTTACAAATCCAGAGAAAGGCACTGTACCTGTTGTATCATATGTTTGTATGGCTTCAAGAAAACATTCCCATAAGGTAGCTTCTAATTCACTTTGAATCGTTTGTAGCTGACTGACATGGGAGTATTTTGTAATTAGAGGTACATAGCGGTGACAGAGTACAATTTTAGCGGACGGATATCCTGTTTGTACTAATATCACGAGCTCTTCATCTGTGTAAGAATCATATCCAAGATCAGGTGTCATGGTATTCAAACATGTGGTAATGTATGATGCTTTCATACGAACCTACTTTGAAAGATGATATGTCTTACCATACCTACTGATTGTTACATACGTATGTAATTTGTAATATAGCTAACATAGAACCAGATATCTGTTAGTTAGAATTATAAATCAAGGAGTATAAAAAGTCACCTTTTAAATTAATAAAAATTGCATAAATATCAAATTGGCATAGAGGCTAGGAAATCTAGGGGGACTATACTGTTTAGGTCTATATCTATAGGAATAGCGCTATAAAATGAGTATAATGGAGTATTATAAGGAATGTCGGTCCATTTGGTAGAAAATGATAGAGTATACATGGTGAGTTATATAACGATAGGTAGAAATAAATGTAATTTTTATACTATTTCTATTGGCTAGGAACCTAAAAAGCTGATACAATATATTATATAGAAATAGCTAGATATGATATAATGATTTTTTAAAAAGATATAAACAGCATTACGTGTAGTTACTATGAAAGTAGTTCGTATAGAAATATATAAGAAAGGTTTTAGCATGAAAGTAAACACAAAAGCAACGATTACAAAAGAAGAAACTGATGCGATTGAACATTTAAAAAACTCCTATGATGAATTAGTATATCCTTCAAAATCTTTTGGAGTAACCTCTATCAACAGTTTAGAAGCAAAGGCAAAGTTATGGGGCCTAAACCCAGTTCCAGCGAAAGAGGCTCGTGTCTTAGAACTGGGCTGTTCTATGGGAGGCAATATTATTGGTCAAGCTGTGTATCATCCAGAGGCGTCCTTTGTAGGGGTTGACCTCAGTGGATCTCAAATTGAAATCGGTAATGAAATTATTAACGCCATAGACTTAAAAAATATAAAACTTCTGGAACAAGATATTTTAAAAATTGATAAAGAGTTTGGTACATTCGATTACATCATTGTCCATGGCATTTGGTCTTGGGTACCAGATGTGGTAAAAGATAAAATTTTAGAAATTTGTAATGTGAATTTATCGGAACGAGGGGTAGCCTACGTTTCTTATAATGTATATCCAGGTTGGCATCGATTGGACCAAGTGCGGGAGATGATGCTCTTTGCTACACGATATGATCAGGATATGGATTTATTACCCCGCACAGAAAAAGGTATTTCCTTCGTACATCATATGAATGAGCTTATCAAAGGCTCTAAGGATGTGGTACCTAAATTAGGTTGGAAAACAGATAGCTTTGATTCTGCCTTAGATCATAAAACATATTATATTGCGCACGAATATTTAGAGCCTATTAATGACCCTGTATATATAACGGATTTTATTGACCGTGCTAACAAACATAAATTAGTCTATGTAGCTGATACGGATTTCCAATTGTCTGCTATTACATGGATGAAAAAAGAACGTAGAGAATTAATTGAAGCTATGTCTGGTGGAGATTGGAATACAAAAGAACAAATTTTAGACTTCTATTTCGATACTCAATTCCGTCGTTCCTTATTATGTCACGAGTCTCAAGCTCATTTACTACGTCATAATGAAGAGTTTTTAATTACCACTCTTGATTCCCTGTATTTTGGTATGATCAATAAGGGTAAGGAGCTACAGGATGCAACAAATATGGTAGAACAAGCTATTGTTAATCAATGTCGTAAAGGAGAAATGTTCACCGTTGCTGATTGCAAAGCAGATTTAAAACGACTACAAGATGATACAGAGCATGATGATGTGGAATTATATAGCATGTTGATTCGTTTCTTATTGTGTGGATTTATTTCACCTGTGACGGAGAAAAAAGAAATCCAAACATTCAAAGAAGGTGTGTCTACGGTATCAAAAGAGATGGCTAATTATGTACAAACTGTTGTGGATCGAGGTGGATCCAGATTTATTAACATCTCCGATTTGTACAATGACAGCATTACAGGATTTAACTCTGCTCATGTGCTGATGATGAAACAATTAGAAACGCCAAAAACTTTAGAAGAGCTATACAAAGTAGCTGATGAAATTTTGAAAGTAGATGAAACGAAACCATCTGGTGAAGTGGTGGCGTTAAAAGGCCGTACTGTGGTAGATAATACATTAGAGGTTTTAGGTCAACTGGGGTTCTTGCGTAACAATTAGAACTATCTGCGGTCAACTTTGGGACTAGTTACTCCAAAGAATTTCATAACTTCTTTAGCTGTAACTGTATTGGACCTATACATGTATTCATTAAAAAAGCTGTACTCCCATATCTATGTGACATGGGAGTACAGTTTTTTTGTGTTATGAAGGTATCTAGGAGTAGGTAGCAGTATAGTGGTTGATCTATAACAAAGGGGAATCGCATGGCGACTCCCCTTGTTCATAGTGTTATTGTAATTTTTCTAATAAGGTTAATAAGAACTTAGATACGGTTGTGACTGATGGTATATGTAGTCGTTCTTTTGGTGTATGGGCTCCTAAAATTGTGGGACCAAAGCTCAACATTTGTGTGTTTGGCAATTGTGCTTTTAGTAGGCCGCATTCAAGGCCAGCATGAACGGCTGTTACATATGGGTCGACACCGATGACTTCTTTGTAGAGTGCGACAGCTTGTTCTTCTAGTTGGCTACCACGCTCGTACTCCCATGCTGGATAACGACCTTGTTCCGAAGCGGTAAAGCCATGAAGGGTTGCCAGTGTCATAATGCGATCTCGTAGATATGCTAATTGACTCATTGTCAAGCTGCGAACAGAGATTAACACGTCGATGTGTGTGGCATGATCTTCTACAATGGCAATGTTATTACTTGTTTCTACGAGGCCGTCTAATTTTTTACTCATTCCAAATACGCCATGTGGGGCTAAATACAAGAATTGGAGTAATGCTTGTGATTGTGTAGGTGCGAAGATGGCACTAGGCGTATCGCAAGGGGTGATATGAACTTGGAAATCTGGATCTTGTGGTACAAGTTCATGACGAATAATATCGATAGTTTCAGACAGTTGACGTTGCATAGATCCCACGTGTTTGGTTTCACATAAGAAAGTGGCTTCTGCTGTACGTGGTATTGCATTGTGTTTCGAACCGCCTGCAAAATGACTGATGTAAATAGATGTTGTATGATTTGCTTCATGGAGTAATCGGCCTAAGATTGTTAAGGCATTGCCAAATTGGCTACCAATTTCGATGCCAGAATGACCACCATGTAATCCATCAACTGCGATGTGAAAGGCTGTTAGATCAGCTGGGGTCGAAACAGGGGAAGTTTCTAGTGTAAGGTCTAAACGACAACCACCAGCACAAGCGACGATAAATTCATGTTCTTGTTCTGTATCGATGTTGAGTAAATAGGTTCCGTGTAGACGCTCACCTTTTACGACCATAGCTCCATTCATACCAGTTTCTTCGTTCGTTGTAAATAAGCATTCTAGTGGTCCATGAGGAATCGTTGGGTCATCAAGAACAGCTAGTGCCATTGCTACAGCGATGCCATTGTCGGCCCCTAATGTGGTTTCGTTGGCGTGTAACCATTCGCCTTCTTCGATAAGTTCAATAGGATCTTTGGCAAAGTCATGAGTAGAGGTAGCAGATTTTTCTGCCACCATATCGATGTGGCCTTGTAAAATGATTGGAGGATTTTGTTCATAGCCTGGTGTGGCATTAGCGCGGATGATGACATTGCGCTCTTCATCTTGCTCTGCGTCTAATCCTCTATCTTTTGCAAATTGCATTAAAAAATCACTAATGCCTTGTTCGTTACCAGATTCACGAGGAATTTGGCTGATTTGTCGGAACCAATGCATGACATTGGTTGTATATGTTGTGTCTGTCATAGTCTTTACCTCTCTAGTATAATGTATGGTATTGATAAATTAACTATACTCTTTTCTAGGAATAGGGTCAATACATGATGTGAAAATATGATGGATACATGTGATGAACGTATGTGCTGTAGGATAGATTTTTGTAGTATAGGTATAGATACTTTTAAGGACTAGAATGGTATAATAAAGATATTGATGTGCGGGGAGGATACTGTATGAATGTAAAAAAAATTATGATAATGGGAACTGGTGGTACTATTGCGGGCACCGGGAATGGTGCTAGTGCCCTTACTGAATATAGAGCGGGATCGATTGGAGTGGAAGAATTGATGCAAGCTGTGCCTACGCTAGAAGGGTATGGACCCTTTGAAAGTATTCAATTTTCCAATATTGATAGTTCGGAGATGAGTCCCTATCGTTGGGTACGGTTGGCGCTACTTATCAATGACATAGCCAAGCGCGATGATATCGCTGGTATTGTTATCACCCATGGTACAGATACAATGGAAGAGACGGCATACTTTTTACATTTGACCGTGGATGTAGATATCCCGGTTGTTATGACAGGATCTATGAGACCTGCTACAGCGCTTAGTGCAGATGGTCCAGTAAATTTATTGCAAGCGGTACAAGTGGCTCGCAGTGAAAGTGCAAAAGGCCAAGGTGTATTGGTTGTCATGAATGGTTACATCGATAGTGCTCGTGAAGTGGCTAAGTTACATACTACGGATGTAGGAACCTTCGGGAATATGCAGCTTGGGCATATGGGCTGTGTGCAAAATGGAAGAGTGTATTTGTATTATGCACCTTGTCGCACACATACGAAGGACAGCGAGTTTATATTGCGTGAAGAGGTGGAGCTACCGCCTATAGGTATTGTCAATTTATATGCTGGGTTGGATCTAGATGTGATTGATTTTATGGCACAACGGTCTAAAGGTTTGATTATAGGTGGATTTGGCCATGGTACATTGCCACAATCTGCGCGAGAGGTGCTAAAAAAAATTACCATTCCCAAAGTGCGTTCGTCGCGGATTGGAAATGGTATTGTATCTAGTAATTCGTCCGACGTGAAAGAGGGCCTTATCGTAAGCGATTCTCTATCGCCTGTGAAAGCTAGAATATTGTTGATGTTAGCATTGCAGCAAGAGCGAAGCGTAGAAGACTTAGAGCGAATATTTGCTATCTATTAGATTGTTAGATAGTTAGAGTATCTGCGTTTTCTAGTGCTTTTTCGATGGCACTTCGAACAGCTTTGGCCAGAGTGTCACCAAACTGGGAGAACGTGCCTGTATCGGTCAGTACCGCTCCATTAGGGTCGATGGTCATAATCACGCCATCTGTAGAGGTGCCTGTGGCAGGCTCTCCTGATAAGATGCTAGTGATGCCCATAGATTGTAGAGCTACTGTTTTGGCTTCTGTGATAGTCAGCAATGATTTTGTAAGTGCTCCGTCGGTGAGGGCACAATTTGTAAATACTAATAGATTGATGGTGCCTCCAGAGTGGAAGGTGCCATCTTTTTCATAGTATGTATAGCCATCACCTGCGCGATGTGCTGTTTTTTCAACGCCTGCTGTAGCAATTACTTCTATGATGATAGATCCTTCTGTTTGACATACATAGGCATGACGGTTCATAGAGGCACTCGTTAATAAGGCGGTACAAAAATGGATTGGCAAGTCTAATTGCACGCATTCTTTGGCAAGATAGGCAGAGGTAGATCCGCCAGGTAACTCACTTTCATCGTTGACGAAAAAGGTAAGTTGCTGATTTCGTACGGCCATGACGTGGTGCAACCCACCATTGAATGGACTGGTGCTAATGGCATAGTAGGGCATGTCATAGGTAACAGTAATAGCTGAGCTATGGATATCTACATATCCACCGCATTGTAATAGATTTGGTGCATGATAAGGGTTTTGTTGAGTTTGCATAGGGTCTCCATACTACTAGGATTTCTAGTTACGATTCGTATATATAGTATTTCTTATGATATGTGTGCATAAGAAAAATTATTGTATAATGTTATGACCTTTGTAATTGAGGGGGGGTCAATGTGTATAGTATATCATATTTTGAGGTGGCTAGCTTTCAGAAAATCCAGAAGGATGGTGACATATAGTGGACATATGCCAGTTTGGGATGAATTGAATCTACTTGGGTGTAAATAGAGGACGGTATAGGTGCAATCATGGTATAATACAATGATAAAAGTAGAACGCTTGTTAGAAATGGATATATTATTTTGAAAGGAGTTAGTATGTTAGTAGCAGAGGAAAAAATTGTGGAGTCTACGGCAGCAGGTGTTGATAAGGTAGCTGAGCACGTAGAAGATAGTATTACGTTTATCGGCCATTTACAAGACTTAGCAATGGAATATTTGCCGAGTATTTTGTTGGCTATTGTTGTATTTGTGATAGGTCGTTATTTGGCGATGTTCATTAGAAAAATAGTCTTACAGGTTATGAACCGCGCGAATTATGATGCCACAGTACGCAGTTTTACGGGACAAATTATTTATTATGGGATCTTGTCCATCGTTATATTGTCGGCCCTATCTATGCTGGGATTCCCAACGAATAATTTTTTAGCTGCCTTTGGCGCTTTTGGTATTGCTATTGGTTTAGCTTTACAAAATAATATGTCAAATTTTGCTTCTGGGTTGCTGATTTTAATCTTTAAACCTTTCAAAGAGGGTGATTTGATTTCTGTGAATGGTGTGGAAGGATCTGTGAAAGAAATTCATTTCTTCAATACCGCTATTGCCACCAAAGAGAATCGTATCGTGTTCATTCCGAACTCTGCCATTACTTCTAATAATCTGATGAATAGTAATTATGAGAGTACTCGTTATGTGACGTTCATATTTGGCATTGGATACGGTTCAGATCATCATCGTGCCATCGAGGTATTGAAAGAGATTTTTCAGCAAACTGGAAAGGTGCTCAATATGGATACTCTTGAAATTGGTATTAAAGAATTTGGTGATAATTCTGTCAACATTGTAGCTTATCCATTGATTAATGCTGAAGATTATCGTGATGTGTACTATGGGGTTATGTCCGATGTGAAAGATCGCTTTGATGCGGAAGGTATCGATATTCCATATCCACAGCGAGTGGTTCATATGGTGAAATATTAATAACAATACCAGAGGTAAGGGGCTATCCTCTTATATAACAGAGGCAGTTGATGCATAGTTGTCAGCATGTCTCTGTTTTTTGCAATATATGTGAGAAGAACTGTATTAAAGTGGAACAAATCTTAGTATAATACATATATAAGATACTATAGGAGGAAGGGACAATGAAAGAGAGCCATTTTTTTGCCCTCTTAGGGCGTATGAAATATATTCAGCGTTGGAGCTTGATGCGCAATACAGAAGTGGAAAATTTACAAGGTCATAGTTTGGAAACTGCTATGATTGCCCATCAATTAGGAATACTGCGAAATACATATTTTAATGGTACGTTAGATGTGAATCGCTTGGCAGTGCTAGCCATGTACCATGATGTAAGTGAAGTTTTTACAGGAGATATGCCCACGCCTGTGAAATATTTTAACCCTAAGTTGCGGGCTCTCTACGGAGAAGTAGAGCAATTGGCGAATGAAACTTTATGGCATACGTTGCCGGAACCAGTGCAACCAGCCTATGAGGAAGCCTTAGTATCTGTTCCAGAGGAATACGAAGTACTAGTAAAAGCAGCGGACACTTTATCAGCATTCATGAAATGCGTAACAGAAAAAGCCGCAGGTAATGACGAGTTTAATGCAGCCTACGATACGATTCACGAACGATTAGTGAATATGCAATTACCAGAGGTAGATCTATTTTTGAAAGTGTATGTGCCTAGTTTAACGAAGTCTTTGGATGAAATGAATGTATCCTTTGCAAAGTAATGAGGGTTGCGAATCTGCATACTTTCACGTATACTAATACTATATGGATAATAACTAGGAAGAGGAAAAATCTTTTGAACGCATCACAGAGAGCATTGGATTGGTGGAACAATGTATGTAGTAGGAAGAGGGTAGCCTCGGAGTTGGCATGGTGAACTAGAGTAAGTGTGCCCGCTGATCAGCGTTAACGATAATGAGTGATTGCTACGGCAATAATCTAGGTGGTACCGCGGAAGTATAGACCCTTTCGTCCTAATGGACGAGGGGTCTTTTTTGTATATAGGAGGACGCATGAAAGAATATAAGAATTTAACTACATACAATCCAAAGGAGATTGAACAACAATGGTATACATATTGGGAAGAGAAAGGGTACTTTCACGAAGAAGTAGATGCGAATAAAGAGCCTTTCAGCATTGTGTTGCCACCACCAAATGTAACTGGTCAATTGCACATGGGTCATGCCCTTGATAACACATTGCAAGATATTTTGATTCGTACGAAACGCATGCAAGGCTACAATGTATTGTGGATGCCTGGCACAGACCATGCAGGGATTGCAACGCAAGTAAAAGTAGAAGAAAATATCATGAAAACGGAAGGGAAATCTCGTCATGATTTGGGTCGTGAAGAGTTTTTGAAACGTGTATGGGAATGGAAGCAAGAATACGGTAGCACCATCGTAAAACAAATCCGTAGTTTAGGTGCTTCTTGTGACTGGACGAGAGAGCGGTTTACCTTGGATGAAGGCTACCATGAAGCAGTATTAAAAGTATTCGTAGAGTTATACGAAAAAGGTTTAATCTATCGTGGAGAACGCATTACTAACTGGTGCCCTAATTGTTTGACTGCATTGTCTGACATTGAAGTAGAACACGAAGATGAAAATGGTCATTTATGGCATATTAAATATCCTGTAATCGGTGAAGAAGATGTGTTCTTAACGGTAGCCACAACTCGCCCTGAAACGATGTTTGGTGACGTAGCTGTAGCGGTGAATCCTAATGATGAACGCTATGCGCACTTAGTGGGCAAAGAATTATTACTTCCGTTTGTCAATCGTCACATCCCGATCATTGCCGATGAATATGTAGATCAATCTTTTGGTACTGGTTGCGTAAAAATTACACCAGCTCATGACCCTAATGACTTTGAAATGGGACAACGACATAACTTAGAAAGTATCGTGGTAATGAATCCAGATGGCACCATGAATGCAGGAGCAGGTCATTTTGTGAATATGCCACGTGAATTAGCGCGTAAACAAGTAGTAGCTGAATTAGAAGTACAAGGTTTATTAGAAAAAGTGGAAGAACATGGTCACAGTGTAGGTCATTGTTCTCGTTGTAATACAACTGTTGAACCTATGGTGTCGAAACAATGGTTCGTATCCATGGAACCATTAGCAAAACCTGCTTTAGAAGTTGTACGTGACAAATCTATTGAATTTGTACCAGAACGGTTTACTAAAACATATACTAACTGGTTAGAGTCTATTCGTGATTGGTGTATTTCTCGTCAATTATGGTGGGGCCATCGTATTCCAGCGTGGTACTGCCAAGAGTGTGGGGAAACGATCGTAACCACAGAAACATTGACAGAATGCCCACATTGCCATGGCAAAGTAGAACAAGATCCAGACGTATTAGATACATGGTTCAGCTCTGCTTTATGGCCATTTGCCACAATGGGTTGGCCTAAAAATACAGAGGAAGTGAAACATTGGTACCCAACTAGCGTTATGGTCACAGGGTATGACATTATCTTCTTCTGGGTAGCTCGTATGATTTTCATGGGCTTAGAATTTAAAGAAGAAATTCCTTTCAAACACGTGTTCATTCATGGGTTAGTACGCGATAGCCAAGGTCGTAAAATGAGTAAATCCTTGGGCAATGGCATCAATCCATTAGAAGTCATTGAAGAATACGGTGCCGATGCGTTGCGCTTTACTTTGGTAACTGGTAATACACCGGGCAACGATATGCGTTTCTACATGGAACGTGTGGAAGCAAACCGTAACTTTGCCAACAAAATTTGGAATGCCTCCAAATTTGTGTTGATGAACTTAGAAGGCTTTGATGAAAGTTTCGTACCAAGTGCAGAAGACTACACATTGGCAGATAAATGGATTCTAGAAGAATACAATAAAACGGTTACTAATATTACGAATAACCTTGATAAATTTGAATTAGGGGAAGCAGCGAGCGCTGTATATGACTTCATTTGGAATACGTACTGCGACTGGTACATTGAATTAGCGAAACCTCGTTTATACAATAAAGAAGGTGGCCGTGACCGTCAAACAGTACAATACTTATTGGTATCCATCCTACGTCATATGATGGAATTATTACACCCATTCATGCCGTTTGTCACAGAACACATTTGGCAACACTTGCCACATGAAGGGGAGAGCATCATGGTTGCTCCATGGCCAAGTACATTATCCATGGAAGGCTTCGGATCTGCAGCGGCTCATATGAATGTGATGATGGACGGCATTAAAGGTATCCGTAACATGCGTGCAGAAATGAATGTACCAATGGGCAAACGCTCTGAAGTTATCTTGGTGCCTGCTACAGAAGAATTGAAAGGTATCTTAGAAACCCATGGTGATTATTTCCACACATTAGGCTGGGCTGAAAAAGTAACAGTACTTTCACCGGATGCACCAAAACCAGAAAATGCTACAGTAACCGTGGTGAATGGCTTAGAGGTGTACTTGTTGTTGAAAGATTTAATCGATGCAGATAAAGAAAAAGAACGTATTGCCAAAGAACAAGCTACAGTATTGAAAGAAATCGCTCGTTTAGAAGGCAAATTGAATAACCAAGGATTTTTGGCAAAAGCCCCTGAAGCGGTGGTTGCGAAAGAAAAAGAAAAATTGGAAGAGTACAAACAAAAACAACAAGCTTTAAACGAACGTGAAGAGTTCTTAAAAACATTAGCATAAGGAGATCCATCATGAATTATACGGAAGCGATTGCCTACCTAGAAGAGGTAGCCTCCTTTGGGATTCATCCAGGATTAGAGCGGATTACAGCTCTACTAGAAGAGCTAGGGAATCCACAAGATACATATAAAACCATCCATGTAACAGGGACGAATGGCAAAGGGTCTGTTTCTACCTATATTACCTATGGATTGTATATGAGCGGACTTCGAGTGGGGACATTTACGTCCCCTCACCTGCACTCCTATACGGAGCGTATGCGTGTAAATACGGCGTGTATTACGGAAGAGGCCTTTGCTGATTTGATTGAACGTGTAAGCCACGCAGTAAAAGCTATTATGGACCGCGGCGTAGAAGCACCTACACAATTTGAAATCTTGACGGCAGCGGCATTCTTATTCTTCCAAGAACAAGGAGTAGACTATGCTGTTATTGAAGTAGGCTTAGGTGGACTGTTAGATTCTACGAATGTCATCACTCCAGAAGTGGCTGTGATTACAAACGTAACCATCGACCATCAAGCGTACTGTGGAGATACAGTAGAGGAAATTGCTCGCCATAAAGCAGGTATCATCAAACAAGGAGTGCCTCTTGTAACCGCAGCTCAAGGCGGTGCTCTTGATGTAATCAAAGAAACGGCAAAATCGTTAGGTGTGAAATATCATGTGTTTAACGAAGATTTTACTATCGATAGTCGTAGTGCCATGGCGATGGGACAAATGATTACAGTAAAAGATAAAGCAGGCCATAAAGACATGCTCTTCACATCTATGCATGGTATCCATCAAGCCCTAAATTTAGCGTGTGCAGCAAGGGTATTGCAAATCTTGAAAGACAAAGAACCAGCAGTGAGCGAAGAAACGTACCGTGAAGGCTTAGCTCGTGCTAATTGGCCAGGACGGTTTGAAACCTTCAAAGTTCATGGCAGGACAATCATTTTAGATGGGGCTCATAATGCGAGCGGAGCAGAAGCCTTTTCTATGACATACAATGAACTGTACCCAGAACAACCGAAAACTGTGGTTTTGTCAATTTTGGAAGATAAAGATGTATCCACTATGGTCAGCTACTTAGTGGGACAAAAAGACCGAGTGATCACGGTGCCAGCTCCTACTCCACGTGGTATTGATCCAGTACAATTGGCAAAACAAATGCCCGTCCAAGCAGATCCTATGGAGACTATCCAATCGGGGTTAGACCATGCAATGAAAACAACGAAGGAAGGCGATATCATCGCTGTGGTGGGGTCCTTATACATTCTTGGTGACGTGCAACAATGGCTCGCCCAAGAAATGGGGCATTAATGGATGCCCTACGTAGACTATCTGTAGATCAATGGATAGTCTACCTCCTCTATGGGGCTACGCTGTGTATTCCACTATTTCCTATAGGTGGAAATGTACTTGTCATCTTGGCTGGACTATTGGCTTTGCTCTTCGATAGACAGCGATTTTCTGGGGCCCTACATTGGTTGCAGTGGACCGTACTGGCCTATATCATTTGGACAGGGATTTCTATTATAAATTCTGTGAATGTCCAATGGTCGGCTATGAGTTGGGGCTATCACATAGCTATCTATGGTACGGTGTATTGGTTAATGACCTATTATATGAATACAGAAGAACGGCGCAAGAGGTTTCTCTCTTTGTTTTGTATCACTGGTGTCCTCGTCTGTTTAGGCGCAGCCTATCAGTACTTTTATATGATATCTACGCATATCCATGAGTGGGTGGATAATGTTCACTTTCCAGGGCTTATGCGTCGTATGTATGGAACTTTACAGAATCCGAATTTGCTAGGGGAATATTTGTTGTTTGTCCTATCCATAGGAGGCTTAGGGACGATACAAGTTCTGAAAGAAAAAGACTGGAAGCGTTGTAGTAAAATGGGTTTAGCTCTACTCATTATGCTCTTGTGTTTAGTACTCACGTACTCTCGAGGTATGTGGCTGAGTTTAGCCGTGACAGTATTTGTAGCAGGGCTCTGTGTAGAACGAAGATTATTATATGCATTGCTAGTAGTGCCATTGGTATTATTCTTTTACCATGGAGAAGTATCCAGCCGATTGTGGTCCTTATTTAGCGGTCAAGATACATCTGTTATGCTCCGATGGGCTCTATGGGATAGTACCATGTACATGGTGGAGGACTTCCCTGTGTTTGGTATCGGATGGGATGCATTTTGGATGACCTATCCAGACTATAATTACTTCATCCAAGATCCAAGGGTAATCATTTATCATGCTCATAATTTATACTTACATGTGGCGGCAGAAACAGGACCGATTTCGCTATGCTTGTTGTTAGCTATTTTGCTAGGCCATAGTCGCAATATGCAAAAAGGTAATACTAGAGGGATTCCGTATCGCTATGGGATGACATTGGTAACTGTCTCTGTATTAGTCAGTGGCCTCTTTGATCATGCCCTATATAGTCAACAAGTGAGTCTAGTATTATGGCAACTATTGGGATTTGCTATGAGTGTCATACGCGATGAGTCGTAATAAGAGAATAGTGCAATACGATCTAAATGCATTAAAGTTTATATAATATAATCATTATATGGACTATCTAATTTTGAATGTGATTGTCAAAGTATAGAATGATGAAGGGAAAGCTTATATCGACCTGTAGAGTTTTGATAAAACATAGATAGAAGATAGGGGGCTTTCCCAATCATACTAATAGTTATAATTGCAAATAACTATTAGTTATGAATAATATAACAGAGAGCAATGCATAAACATAAGTAGGTAATCTTGATAGGAATAACTATATCGAAAAAAGTTGGGCTACTCCAACAATTATAGATATAGGTAGATAGAGGGTATAACAAAAAGTTATAGGCCCTCTATTTTTTTGCATTCTGTATGCCTATTATGCATATATTTACATAATGAGGTTGACAATATGATGAAAAATCGGTACTATTTATGAGAATTAACAAATATCACACTTTAGGTATAGATTACAAAACACTAACGTTTTAGTTATGATAAAAAGCAATCACATAGTGATTGTATAATATGAGTGGAAGGATGTAACTGTACTTATCTTGTGACACAGCTGAATAAGTCATTCAAACTAAAGGAGATGGTAGTATGATCGACATTTTAGATCGCGTGCAAGGCGCAGCGTTGCAGGCAAAAATTACTACAGCAGAAGAAGCAGCTAAATTGATTAATCCAGGAGACCATGTAGGTATCAGTGGTTTTACACCATCTGGTTATCCTAAAGCAGTGCCATTGGCTCTAGCAAAACGCATGGAATCAGATCCTTTCCAAATCGATCTTTGGACTGGCGCATCAGTTGGTGATGAAGCAGACGGAGCATTAACTCGTGCAAACGGTATTCGTCGTCGTTTCCCATATCAAACAAATAACGATACTCGTAAAGCGTTAAATAGCCAAAAAATTCGTTACATTGATATGCATCTTAGCCAAATGGCTCAACAAATTCGTTATGGATTCTTTGGTGATACTGACGTAGCAATCATTGAAGCGGTTTGTATCCGTGAGGATGGTGGTATCGTTCCTAGTACATCCGTTGGTAACTCCCCAACATTTGTTAGCCAAGCTAAAAAAGTTATCGTAGAAGTGAACGTATCTCAACCAATGTCCTTGGTAGGTATGCATGATATCTATGAACCACAAGACCCTCCATACCGTGAGCCATTCCCAATCAAAGCGGCTGGCGATCGTATCGGAACAGATTACATCCCATGTGACCCTGCAAAAATCGTAGCTATCGTTCCATGTGATGTACCTGACACAACTCGTCCACTAGCACCAATCGATGATGATGCAAAAGCGATGAGTCAACATTTGATTAACTTCTTCTTAGAAGAAGTTAAAGCAGGTCGTTTACCTGAAAACTTATTGCCATTACAATCTGGCGTAGGTTCCGTAGCAAATGCGGTTGTGTCTGGCTTGGCTGAAGGTCCTTTCACAAACTTATCCATTTTCACAGAAGTTATCCAAGATGGTATGTTGGACTTAATCGATGCAGGTAAAGTAACAGATTGCTCTGGTACAGCATTGTCCCCATCCCCAGATGGATTGAAACGCTTCTATGACAATATCGACAAATACAGCAAACACATTCTTTTGCGTCCGCAAGAGATTTCCAATAACCCTGGCTTAGCTCGTAGACTTGGTGTTATCACTATGAATACAGCTATTGAATTCGATATCTTCGGTAATGTAAACTCTACTCATATCATGGGTAGCAAAATGATGAATGGTATCGGTGGTTCCGGGGACTTCACTCGAAATGGTTATATCTCCATTTTCTGTACGAACTCTGTGGCAAAAGGCGGAGACATCAGCTCCATCGTTCCTTTTGTATCTCACATTGACCATACAGAACATGATGTACAAGTATTCTGTACAGAACAAGGTATTGCCGATGTTCGTGGTTTGGCTCCAATTGAAAGAGCATACAAAATCATTGAAAACTGTGCTCACCCAGACTACAAACAAGAATTATTAGATTACCTCGAAAGAGCTATTGAAAAGACAAATGGCGCCCATACACCTATCTTATTAGATGAAGCTCTTTCTTGGCATAAACGCTTCACTGAAACAGGAAGCATGAAAAAACAAGGTTAATTTTTTAGGAGGATGATGACATGGCTAATGACAACTTAAAAGCCAAACTTGCTGAATATGAAGCAGCGTACGCTAAAAACTGTGAGAAAGTACCTGCACGTCAAAACTTACCAGAACAACCGGTATATACACCGCTTGATCTAGAAGGTTTCGATTACGAACGTGATCTAGGATTCCCAGGATTCTATCCTTATACTCGTGGCGTTCAACCTACAATGTACCGTGGCCGTTTCTGGACAATGCGTATGTATGCTGGTTTCGCAACTGCTGAAGAGTCCAACAAACGTTACCGTTACTTAATCGAGTCCGGTGCAACTGGTCTTTCTTGCGCATTTGACTTACCAACACAAATCGGTTATGACTCCG
The DNA here is from genome assembly GCF_003992255.1 of Veillonella sp. CHU110. NCBI lineage: Bacteria > Bacillati > Bacillota > Negativicutes > Veillonellales > Veillonellaceae > Veillonella > Veillonella sp. CHU110. Next base: position 19,988 of record NZ_RQVA01000002.1, read on the forward strand.
ACGACGCTATGGCTGAAGGCGAAGTTGGTAAAGTAGGTGTTGCGATTGACTCCTTAAAAGATATGGAAATCTTGTTCCAAGGTATCGACTTAGGTAAAGTTTCCACTTCTATGACAATCAACGCTCCTGCATCTGTACTTCTTGCTATGTACATTGCAGTTGCTGAAAAACAAGGTGTACCTTCCACTGAACTTCGCGGTACTATTCAAAATGATATTTTGAAAGAGTACGCAGCTCGCGGAACTTACATCTTCCCTCCAAAACCATCCATGCGTTTGATCACTAATATTTTCGAATATTGCTCTCAATACGTGCCAAAATGGAATACTATCTCCATCTCCGGTTACCATATTCGTGAAGCTGGTTCCACTGCTGCGCAAGAAATCGCTTTCACAATTGCTGATGGTATTGCATACATCGAAGCAGCTCTTAAAGCTGGCTTAGAAGTTGACGATTTCGCAGGTCGTTTGTCCTTCTTCTGGAACGCACACAACAACGTATTAGAAGAAGTTGCAAAATTCCGTGCATCCCGTCGTCTATGGGCACATATCTTGAAAGAACGTTTTGGTGCTAAAAAACCTAAATCCATGATGTTACGTGTACATACTCAAACAGCTGGTTCCATGTTGACGGCACAACAAGTTGACAACAACATCGTTCGTGTTGCTCTTCAAACTGCAGCTGCTGTAATGGGTGGTACTCAATCCTTACATACTAACTCTCGTGACGAAGCATTGGCTCTTCCAACTGAAGCATCTGTACAAATCGCTCTTCGTACACAACAAATCGTTGCTTACGAATCCGGCTTAGCTGACGTAGTTGACCCATTGGGCGGTTCCTACTATGTAGAAGCTATGACAAATGCTATCTATGAAGAAGCTAAAGCATACATCCAAAAAATCGACGAAATGGGTGGCGCTGTTGAAGCTATCGAAAAAGGTTACATCCAAAAAGAAATCCAAGAGTCTGCTTATAAATGGCAAATGGAAGTGGAATCTGGCCTTCGTACAATCGTAGGTGTTAACAAATTCCAAGTAGAGGAAAAACCAGTTGAAGGTCTTCTTCGCATCGATGCTTCTGTAGGTATCAACCAATCCAAGAAAACACAACAAGTTCGCGCAGACCGCGATCAAGCAGCAGTTGATGCAGCATTAGCAGCATTAAAAGCTGGTGCAGAAGATGAATCTGTAAACTTGATGCCATTAATCTTGGCTGCCGTTAAAACATATGCTACATTAGGTGAAATTTGTAACGTATTGCGCGGCGTATTCGGTGAATACCAAGCTCATTCCACATTATAATTAATCGAACCTATTTGGAGGTATAACATCATGGCAGAAAAACGTATCAGAGTAATCGTAGCAAAACCAGGTCTTGATGGTCATGACCGTGGTGCAAAAGTAGTAGCACGCGCACTTCGCGATGCTGGTTTCGAAGTTATCTACACAGGTCTTCGTCAAACTCCAGAACAAATCGTTGAAGCAGCTCTTTCCGAAGACGTTAACGTAGTTGCGTTATCTCTTCTTTCCGGTGCGCATAACACATTGTTCCCTAAAATCGTTGAAATGTTGAAAGAAAAAGGCATGGGCGATGTATTAGTAGTTGGTGGCGGGGTAATTCCTGATGCTGATATTCCTGGCTTGAAAGCAGCTGGCGTATCTGCAGTATTCACACCAGGTACTCCAACAGCTGATGTAATTGAGTTCATCAAAGCTAACGTAAAATAATATATTTGAGCTAGGCTCGGGCATGCATGTTCGGGCCTAGTCATCTATAGAGTAGGGCGGTGACAATATGGATTTAATTAAAGAATTGTTAGAAGGATCTCGTCTTGCTTTGGCACGGTCCATAACGGCTGTGGAAAATGAATATGATAATGCCATTGACATTATGAAAGCCATCTATCCACGTACTGGTAATGCTCGTATTTTGGGTATTACGGGGGCTCCAGGAGCTGGTAAAAGTACGTTGACAGATAAAGTTGTCAAACATTATCTAGAACAAGGTAAGCGAATTGGTATCGTAGCTGTTGACCCAACGAGTCCATTCTCAGGTGGTGCTATTTTGGGTGACCGCATTCGAATGAATGATTTAACATTGAATGAAAATGTATTTATTCGAAGCATGGGCACACGTGGCAGTCTAGGTGGATTATCTAAGAAAACAGCAGACGTTGTCAAATTAATGGATGCTTTCGGCATGGATCTTGTCATCATTGAAACAGTTGGTGTTGGTCAATCCGAAGTGGATATTGTGAAAAATGCAGATACCACATTGGTAGTACTAGTACCAGGTTTGGGTGATGATATCCAAGCGATTAAAGCGGGTATCTTAGAAATTGGCGATGTGTTTGCCATCAATAAAGCAGACCGCGATGGTTGTGATAAGCTTAATGTTGAAATTGAGATGATGCTAGATTTAGATTCTCGTGAACTTGATTGGAGACCACCAATTAAGCGTACTATCGCTAGCAAAGACGTAGGTGTTGATGAATTAGTGGAAGCACTAGATGAACACTTTGAATATCTAGAAGATAGTGGAGAATTAGCAGCTCGTCGTGCTGAACGTACACATGATGAGTTAGTAGCTATGATCAATGAACAAATTATGCGTTATGTACATGAACATGTTGTAGAAAGCGATGCTTTCAAACAAGATGTAGCGGCCGTAAATAATAGAACTAATGACCCTTATAGTGTTGTTAACGCGGTGTTAGAAAAGTCTTTAAAAAGATAATTAAAAGAATGAAAAAAATCTAATATCGTGGTATCATATAAGTAATCGAAAAGTGATGCATGTCACTTTCGAGTTGCAGCTCATTTGAAAGGAGAGTTATTATGGCATTCAAAGTATTACAAGTGGACCACATCGGTATCGGTGTATCCGATTTAGCAGCAACAAAAGAATTTTATAAAAACGCACTTGGCATGGAACACCTTCCAGAAGATGAAGTAGTAGAAGAGCAAAAAGTTAAAGTAAGCTTCTTCCCTTGCGGAGACGCTGAACTTGAGTTCTTAGAATCTACAACTCCAGATGGCCCTATCGGTCGTTTTATCGAAAAAAATGGTGGTCGTAATGGTATCCAACACGTAGCACTTCGTGTAGATGATATCAAAGCAGCTATCGCTGATTTAAAAGCTAAAGGCGTTCGATTAATTGATGAAGAACCTCGCTACGGTGCTGGTGGATCTGCTATTGCATTCCTTCATCCAAAAGCAACTGGTGGCGTTTTATTAGAACTTTGCCAACGCATGAAGTAATCAACTGTATCCGTAATAATCCTATGGAGGTGTAAAATGGCAACAGTTCAGGAAAAGATTGAATTATTGCATAAAAAACTGTCCACTGTAAAACAAGGTGGCGGTGAAAAACGTGTAGAAAAACAACACGCTAACGGCAAGTATACTGCTCGTGAGCGTATTGCGAAATTATTCGACGACAATAGCTTCGTTGAATTAGATCAATTTGTTAAACATCGTTGTGTTAACTTTGGTCAAGAGAAAAAAGAATTACCAGGTGAAGGTGTAGTGACTGGTTATGGTACTATCGACGGACGTTTGGTATTTGCTTTCGCTCAAGATTTCACAGTAGAAGGTGGTTCCCTTGGGGAAATGCACGCTGCTAAAATCGTTAAAGCACAACGTATGGCAATGAAAATGGGTGCCCCTATTATCGGCATCAATGACTCCGGTGGAGCTCGTATTCAAGAAGCAGTAGATGCATTGGCAGGTTACGGTAAAATCTTCTTTGAAAATACAAATGCTTCTGGTGTTATCCCACAAATTTCTGTAATTATGGGACCATGTGCAGGTGGTGCGGTATACTCTCCAGCATTAACTGACTTTATCTACATGGTAAAAAATACATCTCAAATGTTCATCACAGGTCCAGCGGTTATCAAATCTGTAACAGCAGAAGAAGTAACAGCAGAAGATCTTGGTGGTGCAATGGCACATAACCGTGTGTCCGGTGTAGCTCACTTTGCTACAGAAAACGAAGATGATTGCTTAGCGCAAATTCGTTATTTATTGAGCTTCTTACCAAGCAACAATATGGAAGATACTCCATTAGTTGATACTGGTGATGATCCAGCTCGTGAAGATGAAGGTTTAAATACTTTACTTCCAGATAATCCAAACATGCCATACAACATGTTTGATGTAATCAGTGCAACAGTTGATAATGGTGAATACTATGAAGTACAACCACACTATGCACAAAATATTATTACTTGCTTCGCACGTTTTGCAGGACAAAGCGTAGGTATCATTGCTAACCAACCACGCGTAATGGCAGGTTGTCTAGATATCAATGCATCCGATAAATCTTCTCGCTTTATCCGTTTCTGCGATGCCTTCAATATCCCTATCGTAAACTTTGTTGACGTTCCAGGCTTCTTGCCAGGTACAAACCAAGAGTGGGGCGGTATCATTCGTCATGGTGCGAAAATGTTGTATGCTTACTCTGAAGCTACAGTACCAAAAATTACTGTTATCACTCGTAAAGCATATGGTGGATCTTATCTTGCAATGTGTTCCCAAGACTTGGGCGCTGACCAAGTATATGCATGGCCTACATCTGAAATCGCTGTAATGGGACCAGCTGGTGCTGCAAACATTATTTTCAAACGCGATGAAGATAAAGACGAAAAAACTGCTAAATATGTAGAAGAATTCGCAACTCCATACAAAGCAGCAGAACGTGGATTCGTTGACGTAGTTATTGAACCAAAACATACTCGTCCGGCAATTGTAAATGCCCTAGCAATGCTAGCTAGCAAACGCGAAACCCGTGCTCCTAAAAAACACGGTAATATCCCTCTATAATACGAATCAGGGACATACACGTGGCTGGTTATGGCCATCAATATGACAATGGAGGAGAACTTAATGAATAAAACTACCAATGCACAAGCTGCTAATAAAGAAACAGAAGTAGTAGCAGCTATCATCAGTGCAATCGTTGCAATGGGTTATTCGCAAAATCAAATTGCATCTATTCGCCCAGTAGTAGCTAATTCTTGGCGATTAGCTGGTCGTTTAAAGGCCCTATAAGCTAGCTCAGCTTATGAAATAATTTCATTACAAATAGGTAATTCAGGAGGAAGTTATAATGAAAAAGTTCAATGTTACAGTTAACGGTACAGTATATGAAGTAGAAGTAAACGAAGTTGGTGGCGCGGCTCCAGTAGCAGCTCCAGCTCCTAAAGCTGCAGCTCCAGCTCCTAAAGCAGCTCCAGCAGCGGCTCCAGCAGCAGCGGCAGCTCCAGTTCCAGCAGGTGCTCAAACTGTTGATTGTCCAATGCCTGGTAAAATCTTGTCCGTAGCTGTTACAGCTGGCCAAGCAGTTAAAAAAGGCGATGTTCTTTGTATCTTAGAAGCTATGAAAATGCAAAACGAAATCGTTGCACCACATGATGCAACAGTAGCTGAAGTTCGTGTAGCAGCTAACCAAACAGTAGCAACTGGCGATGCTTTAGTTGTATTAGGCTAATCAAAGCTTAACTGGTGATATACGCAATGTGATTTGTAGTATCGCCATTTACATCAGTAGTAGGAATGAATATGCCTACTATATATATGATTGTACTATGCCTAGGTAATACTTAGTGTTACCTAGGCTTGTTACAAATATGGCAGGATGACTATGAATTCATATGAGAAATATATAGTTGGTATGCGCTTTACATAACACGTAATCTTGTATTTATTTTTATTCTCCATGAGGTGGAATCATGATACTATCAGATGAAGCAAAGGTATTTACGTGCATTTGTATGGCGCTTTTTATTTGTATTTGTACCGCACTCCTCATAGGTGAAGAACGGAAATCAAAATGGTTTCAGAAACGAACCACCTATAGTTTTTTTCTCCGTCGTGGAGTACTAGGAGAATGGTTACATTTCGGGTACCCTTGTACAGTAGAAGGGTATGGAGTGACGACCATCATGTTGTGCTTGATCGGTATATCTTCCTATATTATATGGACAGTATTGTGATATATTAAACATTCGATATTAGGCACATTTTGAATGGAAAGGAGTTGATTCTTATGGATCCGGCTGTACTGACCTTAATTGTACTGGGTATCATGGCCTTACTATTTGTAACGGAAATTATACCTCTTGCAATTACCTCTATCGGAGGTGCTATGGCACTTGGCTTATTAGGTGTTATACCTATGAAACAAGTATTTAGCGGTTTATCCGATAGTACAGTAGTCTTATTTGCTGGTATGTTTATTATTGGAGCAGCCTTGTTTCATACAGGTTTAGCTCAAAAAATTGGTATTACAGTGGTAAAAAAAGCAGGCAATAGTGAAAATGGACTTATGATTGCCTTAATGCTTGTCACTGCATTTATGTCCTCTGTTCTTTCTAATACGGGAACAGCAGCAGCTTTATTGCCAGTTGTAATTGGTATATGTGCATCTGCTAAGATTCCTGCATCTCGTCAATTAATGCCGATGGCATTTGCGGCGGGCATTGGTGGTATTATTACACTAGTAGGTACACCACCAAATATTATTATTAATGGTGCCTTAGGGCAAGCTAAACTTCCTCAATTTGGATTCTTTGAATTTGCATGGATAGGGATTCCTTTGACAATCGCCTTCATGCTATATATGGTGACTATTGGTAAACATTTCCTTCCTTCTCATGATGGAAATGCAAAAGCTGAAGTTGCACAAGAGGTCGATGCTAATGATATTTCGAATGATCCTAAAAAAATGTGGTACTCCGGTATCATCTTGATTGGTGTTGTTCTATTCATGGCATTGTCTACAACATTGAAAAAAATCGGCATTGATGTGCCTTTACATTTGGCAGCCATCATTGGCGCTGTATTAGCGGTATTGACTGGTTGTTTGAAAGAAAAACAAGCGTATCAATCTATAGATTGGGTAACAATTTTCTTATTTGCAGGCATGATGCCTGTAGCTTCTGCAATGAATGATTCTGGTGCAGGTCAAATGATTGCTCACGCTGTGGTGGATATTATGGGAGATAATCCTAGTCCGTACTTTGCAACAGCTATTTTATTCTTGCTATCCTGTGTATTAACACAATTTATGTCTAATACAGCATCTTGTGCATTATTGGCTCCTATTGGTATTTCGATTGCACAAGCTATGGGTGCCAGTCCACATGCAGTATTAATGGCCATAGGTGTAGCGGCCTCTTGTGCATTTGCTACGCCAGTGGGTACACCACCGAATACGATTGTGTTGACGCCAGGGAATTATAAATTTATGGACTACGTGAAAGCTGGCACGCCACTGATTGTTGTATGCTTTATCGTAAGTTTAGTGATCATTCCTATGGTATGGCCATTCAATATGCCATAACAGATATCATACTGGATATGAAAGATACATAACTATATAGTATATACAAGGGCTGACAAGGAATCGAAAGTATATGATTCTAATGTCAGTCCTTTTTGTAGAGATAATTGACTTAAATGTGATAGAATATGATTAGGAACCTTGGTATAGGTAACCTGTACTAGACTAAGAACAAGAGGGTGAAGTTGTGAGACCTACATATGTAGAAATAGATACAGCACAAATACGAAGTAATTTACGAAAAATTAAAGATTGTTTACCAGAATGGTGTACGAGCACTGCCGTCGTAAAGGCTAATGCCTATGGTCATGGTAGTGTCATGGTAGGGCGTATTGCCGTTGAAGAAGGTTATGAATCATTAGCGGTAGCCTTTCCAGAAGAAGCGATACCATTGCGCGCAGCAGGGATTACTGTGCCTATCTATTTGCTAGGGCTGACCTTACCGCAGTCCTTTGATTTAGTTATTGAGGGAAACTCTAGGCCTGCAATTTGCGAGTCTACTGACCTAGAGGCACTTAATGAATGTGCCAAAAGGCATGAAACAATAGTAGAATGTGCCATTGCAGTTGATACAGGTATGCATCGCATCGGAAGCAAACCACAGGATGTACTAGCATTTTTAGAACGTGTAGAATCTTATGAGTATCTTCGTGTAGATGGGTTCTTCTCACATTTAGCAAATGGTGATGCTGCGGATCAAAGTCATGCTAACTTTCAAGTGGAACAGTTTAGACAAGTGGTAGAAACGATTCGAGCTCATCGAGATGAGGCGTATCGGTTTTCTTTGGCTAACAGTGCAGGATTGTTAGCAGTAAGAGATAGTTTATTTAATGATGCTAGGCCGGGGATTATTCAGTATGGGATCATGCCATCTATGGATGTACCCAATCGCTTAGGGTTAAAACCAGCCTTAAGTTTATATAGTAAAGTCGTTCATGTTCAACACTTACAAAAAGGGGCTTCTATCGGGTACGGTAGTACGTATACAACGACGGGAGAAGAAACGATTGCAACCATTCCTGTAGGATATGCCGATGGATACCCGAGGGCTTTGTCTAATAAAGGGTCTGTACTCATTCATGGAACACGATGCCCGATTGTAGGGCGTATATGCATGGATCAATTTATGGTGAAAGTCCCGAACCATATTCAGGTTTCACCAGGTGATAGTGTAGTGCTATTGGGAAAACAAGGGCAAGAAAGTATTACCGCTTTGGAATTAGCCTATTTAGTGGGAACTATTCCGTATGAAATCTTCTGTAACTTTTCAGAACGGGTACCACGGCATTATATTTAAATAGACGGATATTCCATATATGAATGGGGTTGTAGATCTCAATAAAAAAGAATATGCTAATAAAGCAATATAAGGATGCTCTATGTAGGGCTTTCTCTTGACGAGAGGAACTACATAGAGCATCCTTGCAATATTTTGTATGTATGATAGGTGTATAAAAACTATGGTAATAATCCTATTTATTGGCTTTCATAAACAGGAGAGCTAAATAAGGAACGAGCTGCTTGTTCAATGTATAGAGCTGTATTGGATTGATTCATAGTATATAAATGAATACCAGAGACACCTTCGGTTACCAAGTCTACGATTTGATTTAATGCGTAGGCAAGGCCGGCATCACGAAGAGCGATAGGATCGTGCTCATATTTATCTAAAATCGCTTTGAATTTGCGTGGAATAGCGGTTGCATTAGATGTAAGTAAGCGCAATGCTTGATTGCGGTTGATGATTGGCATTACCCCAGCTAAGATAGGTGCCTCGATACCTGCGAGAGCACATTTTTCTTGGAACTCGTAGAATACATTGTTATCTAAGAAGAACTGTGTCACTAATAATTCACAACCAGCATCTACTTTTTCTTTTAAGTATTTAATATCTTGAAGTTGACTCGGTGAATCTGGATGTACTTCTGGATAGCAAGCACCTGAGATTTGAAAGTGAGGTGCATATTCCTTGACGAAATGTACAAGCTCTGTAGCATATTTGAAATCACCAACGGGTGGTAAGTCTTCTAGAATGTCGCCACGAAGAGCTAATAGTTTGTGAATGCCAAGTTCATCGAGTCTATCTATAACAGATTTCACTTGTTCTTTTGACAAATAGATAGCTGGTAAATGTGCTTTCGTAGGAATGTGCAATGTGTTTTGTACATAATTAGATAGTTTTATGGTTGTTTCTTCAATGTTACGTTGTTTATTACTGCAAGTAACAGAAATAAATTCTGGTTTTAAGCTTTTTAGCTCATCTAGGACAGTAATAATTTTTTCGTCCCCCACTTGTGTGTTGGGAGGAAATATTTCGTATGATAAGGTTGGTCGTTTTTGTTGTATAGATTCGCTCATGGCTGATGTCCTTTCTTGTAATCAATATGGTCTATCATACCAATTTTTACGTATATAGACCAATTCTTAATATATATGAATTGATATAGCTTAAAACTATAATTAATAAGGATATTATATACAGCTAATTTTATGCCACAGATACTAGTAGATAGACGTATTTTGTCACATATTTTAAAATATATCTTGACGGTAGGTATTATTTTTTGTATTATGTATATACTAAAAAAATCAATAGTCAAAGATGCCATTAGGCGCAGAAAATTAAGTTATACAATGATGTACCTAACGTGTAAAGTAACGGACTTTATTCGTTAGGTTTTGTTTACTTTCATACAGGAACCTTGTATGTATAGAACTTCATGAATAGATATAGAAAAGGCAAAACACAATGAGAATACAACAATTACAATATTTAGAAAAAATTGCAGAGAAAGGATCTATTAATGAAGCGGCTAAGGAGTTATACTTATCGCAACCAAGTTTGTCCAATGCGATTAAAGAGTTAGAACATGAAATGGGTGTTCAACTATTATTGCGGACAAAATCTGGTGTTACTTTGACCCATGATGGTCGAGAGTTTATGATATATGCTCGCCAAGTATTAGATCAAATTCAACTATTAGAAGAACGATATAAATCCAACACAAAGAGAAAGGAACATTTCTTTATTTCGGCTCAGCACTATGCTTTTGTAGTCCATGCTTTTGTAGAGTTAATTAAAAGTGTTGATACAGATGAATATCAATTTGGATTAAGAGAAACAGAAACGCAAAATATTTTTGAAGACTTGGCTACCTTTAAAAGTGAAATAGGAATCTTGTATTTAAATAACTTCAACCGTCAAGTTATGGAAAAATTATTCAAAGAATATAAGTTAACATTTCATCCTCTGTTTGAAGCGGAGCCACATGTGTTCTTATGTAGAGAGCATCCATTAGCTAATCAAGAAAAGATTACACTAGAAGACTTAGAAGACTTCCCGTATTTGAGTTATGATCAGGGAGAAGATAATTCGTTCTATTTTTCAGAAGAAATTTTGAGTACATTAGATAGAAAAATGACCATCAAAGTATCAGATCGAGCTACGATTTTTAATTTGATGGTTGGTTTAAATGGATATACGATTAGTTCAGGTATTTTGAGTCGTGAGCTAAATGATGACAAAATTATTGCGATTCCTCTTGATGTAGAAGACACGATGACAATGGGCTACTTGATGCCACATATGTTGGAACCGAGTGCGATTGCAAAAAAATATTTAGAATTGCTGAAAGAGCATATTCGAAACTATGGCTTTGAGATTATTGAAGAGAAGAAGAAATAATACTCTGCATAATACATAAAGCAATAGAAAGAAAAGGATACTGAACGAAAGTTGTTCAGTATCCTTTTTAATATATAGATATAATTTCTGATGAATTACTATCCTTGGTAGTTTTGGTAGCCACCTTGGAATCCTGGATTACTTGGATATAATAATTTAGCTTCTTCAATCACACGGATTGTATAGTTAGTATTATATTCTTTTACAATGGAAGGGATACGGAAAAGATCGATGAGAGCCCATATACCAAACCCACCAAGAGTAATGTAGTATAAAATATTGGTTAAGGGACGACCAACATAGAAATAATGAGCGCCTAATAAAAAGAAACAAATATAGGCGATTAAAGATTCTTTTTCACTACTTAGTTTTAATGTAACATAATTTTTTTGTTCAGGTGTTAGCTCGTTAAAAAATGGATAAAACTGTGGTTGCATAATGGGGCCTCCTTACTATAAGAAAATATACTTTTTATTATTATAGCATTAATTGAAAGAAAGTTCATAATATTGATTGAGTTCTTGTATTTTGAAAATAATTATTTTTAATACATACAATAACAGATGGTAATATGTTGGTGAGACCTATATTAGTTTTGCGGAGATATGCTTGGTAACTGCTTTAAAATTGATGATAGTTCTAGAATATATATAGCGATTGTTAACGAATTAATAACCTCATGTTATGCGATGGTGAAATTTAGTTATAGTTCATAAAGACCGTTCTATTCTTTTACAAAACAGTTTATAATCAAAGTATAACTTTATATTTGCCTTACTGGTGCCGCAAGGCTTAATAGGGAAGCTTGGTGAAAAGCCAACACGGTCCCGCCGCTGTAAAGGGGAGCGAAACTTCATGAAACGTCACTGGGAAACTGGGAAGGCGAAGCGTAGCGAAGATCCTGAGTCAGAAGAACTGCCGTAAGAAGCATGTCGTTAGATCCGCGAGAGACGGGTAGAGATGGTTTTGCGCTAAGTGCATACGCTAAGTCATAACCACCGTCTTCTATTGAAGACGGTTTTTCTTTTTTAGAAGGTACTATAGTTGTATCTTTTACAAAGAAGCTATGTAAGGTTGTGCGCCATAGGATTGGGTAGGGTATACCCAACGTGTAATTGTTTATTTTATTTTTATTGAGCTGCAAGTGTATTATATAAACGGTTAGAGTCCTATAGTGTCACGAAAATATATAGTATATATGGTTTGTATAAGGGAACGTATGCCTGTGTGGTCAAAGAAAGGAAGCTAGACTATGGGACAAGACAAGCATCATGAACCACAAGTTCACGAAGAACAGTTTGAGTTACCAGATGTATCGTTTGATGAGTTTTCTATCCCTACCTATGAGGACTGGAAAACGACGGTAGAAGGTATCTTAAAAGGAAAAGATTTCCAAAAAAGTATGTTTACAAAAACATATGAAGGAATTACTTTACAACCAATGTATTGGTTGAGCGACCAAGAAGGATTGACTCAAAACTTGACATATCCTGGTCGCGATAGCAATTTGCGGGGAGCGAAAGCCAGTGGATACATCCACAAACCTTGGACAATTGCACAACGTTGTGATGGAAAAACAATTGCTGACATGCATGACATGTTACAATTTGAATTAGATAAAGGTAGCACAGCTATCAGCTTTACGTTAGATAGTGCTACTCGAAAAGGACAAGATGCTACGACAGCTGATGCTAAAGACGTAGCTGACGTAGGGGTATCCTTGTCCACTATAGAAGAAATAGAAGCGTTGTTAAAAGGCATGGATTTAACAATAAAAGAATTAGATATTCGTACAGGCGCTAGTAGTGTATGCTGGGCGGCTGCATTACATGCACTTTGCGAATCTCAAGGGGTGGATGTGAAATCCTTGTCCGGTATGATTGGGGCAGATCCAATTGGTACTTTGGCACAAGATGGACATTTACCACGCCCTATGGATGAATATTTCGATGATATGGCACATACTATTGCATGGGCTAATGCACATGCGCCACAATTACGGACAGTTCTTGTCGATACAGATGTATATCATAATGGTGGCGGTAATGACGTACAAGAATTAGGGTTTGCTATGTCCACAGCCGTGACATATTTACGTGCTATGGAACGCCGTGGTATTGATGTCAATACATTTGCGAAACAAATTCGTTTCCATGTAAGCGTAGGGGCTAATTTCTTTATGGAAATTGCTAAATTACGTGCTATTAAAATGGTTTGGGCGCAAATTATTGAACATTGTGGCGGTGATGAAGAAGCGAAGAAAATTAACTTATTCGTAAGTACATCTCACTTCACACAAACTGTATTCGATCCATATGTAAACTTGTTGCGTGCAGGCTCTCAATCCTTCTCTGCTGTAGTAGGTGGTATGGATGGCATGTTCGTACGACCTCTTGATGGATGTATTCGTCCAAGTGATGAATTCTCTCGCCGTATTGCTCGTAACATCCAAATTATGGAGCAACAAGAGTTCAACTTCATTCAACCAGTTGACCCAGCAGGTGGTAGTTGGTACCTTGAACCATTAACACAAGAATTGACTGAAAAATCTTGGGCACTATTCCAAGAATTAGAAGGAAAAGGTGGCATTTTAGAAACATTAGTATCTGGTGAAACACAAGAAGCTGTAGATGCTATTTTACAAAGCCGCTTTAAAAACTTGGCTACCCGTAAAGACCGTGCTGTAGGTAGTAATATGTATCCTAACATGACAGAAGAATTATTAGAAGTGCCAGTGGTGGATTTTGAAGGTTTACGCCAAGCTCGCGTAGCAGTATTAGCTAATGTAGGCACTGCAGATGCAGCAGAATTGGCTCTTAAAAAATTACAAGAATCTGATTTCAGTGAACTAGGTTCTTTGGTAAGTGCTGCGTATACTGCATTAGTAGCAGGCGCTAGCTTTGGTCAAGTTTTTGCAGCCTTAGCAGATGGCAGTGAAGGTGTGACAGTGAAAGCAATTCTATCTCATCGTTGGACAGAACAATACGAAGAATTACGTATGCGCACTGAAACTTTCAAAGAAACACATAATGGGGAAAATGTTAAGATCTTCTTGGCTAACATGGGACCAATTCCACAACATAAAGCGAGAGCGGACTTCGTTACTTCTTTCATGCAAGTAGCTGAATTTGACGTGCTTACCAATGATGGATTCCCAACTGTAGACGAAGCAGTAGCAGCTGCCTTAGCATCGAATGCAGATGTGACAATCGTATGTTCTACTGACGATACATATCCAGAATTGGCACCAGCAGTGACAAAAGCAATCAAAGCCGCTCGCCCAGCTATGAAAGTATTCTTGGCAGGGGCTCCATCTGCAGAGTTAAAAGAACTTTGCGATGCAGCAGGTATGGATGATTATATTAGTGTACGCTCCAATTGCTATCAAACATTATTAGCAATGCAACGCGAGAAAGGAATGATGTAAATGATTCCAGATTTTAGAAATATTCCTTTTACTCCGGCTAGCCCAAAATCTTCTGACTTAGATGCTTGGAAAGAGCAGTTAAAAGCTGAAACCGGTAAATCCTATGATGAAAACTTCATTCGTACTATGGAACAAATTGATGTAGGTCCAGTGTATGATTCCTCAATTTATGATCAATGTAACCATTTACAATACGTAGCGGGTATTCCTCCGTATCTTCGCGGACCATACGGTACGATGTATGTACAACGTCCTTGGACAGTACGTCAGTACGCAGGTTTCTCCACAGCGGAAGAATCCAATGCCTTTTACCGTCGTAACTTAGCGGCTGGTCAAAAAGGTTTGTCTATCGCCTTCGACTTGGCTACTCACCGTGGTTACGACTCTGATCACCCTCGTGTAGTTGGTGACGTTGGTAAAGCCGGCGTTGCGGTAGACTCTATCTTGGATATGGAAATTTTGTTCTCTGGTATTCCATTGGACCAAATGTCTGTATCTATGACAATGAATGGCGCCGTGTTACCAGTTATGGCTTTCTATATCTTAGCTGGTGAAGAACAAGGTGTAGATAAATCCGTTATGGCAGGTACGATCCAAAATGATATCTTGAAAGAGTTCATGGTGCGTAATACTTACATTTATCCACCAGCAGCTTCTATGCGTATTATCGGTGATATCTTTGCCTATACATCTAAATACATGCCTAAATTCAACAGTATTTCCATTTCCGGTTACCATATGCAAGAAGCAGGCGCTACAGCGGATATTGAATTAGGTTACACATTGGCCGATGGTTTGGAATACTTGCGTACAGGTGTGGCAGCGGGCCTTACAGTTGACCAATTCGCACCGCGCTTATCCTTCTTCTGGGCGATGGGTAAAAACTACTTCATGGAAATCGCTAAAATGCGTGCAGGCCGTATGCTATGGGCTAAAATTGTTAAATCCTTTGGTCCAAAAAATGTTAAATCTATGGCATTGCGTACGCACTCCCAAACATCTGGTTGGTCTTTAACAGAACAAGATCCATTCAATAACATCACTCGTACATGTATCGAAGCGATGGCAGCAGCCTTGGGTCATACGCAATCCTTGCATACGAACGCGCTTGACGAAGCGATTGCATTGCCTACAGATTTCTCGGCTCGTATTGCTCGTAATACGCAGTTGTATATTCAAGATGAAACAAACGTATGTAAAGTTATCGATCCATGGGGCGGTTCTTACTATGTAGAATTCTTGACTAACCAATTAATCCGCAAAGCTTGGGCTCATATCCAAGAAGTTGAAGCTTTAGGCGGTATGTCTAAAGCGATTGATACAGGTCTTCCAAAAATGCGTATTGAAGAAGCGGCAGCTCGTCGCCAAGCGCACATTGACTCCGGTAGTGAAAAAATCGTCGGTGTTAACTACTTACGCCTTGATAAAGAAGATCCATTAGATATCTTGGAAGTAGACAATACAGCTGTACGCTTGGCACAGATTGAACGATTGAAAACATTGCGTGCTAATCGTGACAATGACAAAGTACGTAGCTGTTTGGATGCCATTACAAAAGCGATGGAAACAGGAGAAGGAAACTTGCTTGAATTAGCCGTAGAAGCAGCTCGTGCTCGTGCCTCTAAAGGTGAAATCTCTGATGCAGTTGAAAAAGTATGCGGCCGTCATAAAGCGATCATTCGCTCTATTTCCGGTGTATACAGCAGCGAATTCAGCGATGACGATGTAATCACAGAAGTACGCAGCATGACTGAAAAATTTGAAGAAAAACATGGTCGCCGTCCTCGTATTTTCGTAGCGAAAATGGGTCAAGATGGTCACGACCGCGGAGCTAAGGTAATTTCTACAGCCTTCGCAGATATGGGCTATGACGTAGATATCGGACCTCTATTCCAAACTCCAGAAGAAGCAGCAAAAGATGCGGTAGATAATGACGTACATATCGTAGGTATGAGTTCCTTAGCAGCAGGTCATAAAACATTGATGCCACAATTATGTGAAGAACTTAAAAAATTAGGCCGTGAAGATATTATGGTTGTTATCGGTGGTGTTATCCCAGCTCAAGATTATGATTATCTCTATGAGCATGGTGCAGCAGCCATCTTCGGACCTGGTACCATCATTCCAGTGTGTGCTAAAAAAGTACTTGAATTGTTAGAAGAACGTCTAGAAGAGGAAGAATAATCGGTCATATTCGAATCGGTGAAAGGAGGGTGTCTTATGAGTGATGATACCTATAAGCCTTCTTGGGTTCCTGAGGAGAAAGATGATAAATTTGCATGCCGTGTTATGCGTGGCGTGGACGGTGGTCATGATGGGATGGATGCACATACCCATGCACCACAAAAACCGGTAGCTCCTAAAGTAGTAAAACGGAAAAAACTGACCGTTGATGACTATGTGGAAGGGGTACTGGCTGGTAATCGGATGATTTTATCCCGTGCTATCACATTAATTGAAAGTAATGCAGCAGCCCATTTTGAAATGGCACAACAAGTCATCCAACGTTTGTTACCGTACACAGGTAAATCTACTCGTGTAGGGATTACAGGGGTGCCTGGGGCTGGTAAATCGACCTTGATTGAAGCACTAGGTACAAAGCTATGTCAAAACGGTCATAAAGTGGCTGTTCTTGCGGTGGATCCATCGAGTACAGTGACAGGTGGTTCTATCCTAGGGGATAAAACGCGGATGGAACAATTGTCACGGGAGCCGAATGCATTCATTCGTCCATCTCCATCAGGAGGGACCTTGGGCGGTTTGACTCGTAAAAGTAGAGAAACCTTGCTGTTATGTGAAGCGGCAGGGTATGATACGATTCTTGTAGAAACCGTAGGGGTAGGTCAAAGTGAAACTACAGTACGTTCCATGGTAGACTTCTTCTTACTCGTTGTATTGACTGGTGCTGGCGACGAATTACAAGGTATGAAAAAAGGTGTTATGGAATTGGCAGATGCCATCGTTGTTAATAAGGCCGATGGGGATAACTTGCAACGTGCCAAAGTGACGCGCCAAGAATACGAACGTATTTTATGGTTCATTCGCGATGCCACGGAACAATGGACAACCCATGCGTACACATGCTCTGCTTACACAGGGGATGGCATCATGGAATTGTGGCAAGGTGTTATCGAAAAATTCATGGAACAATGTCAAGGCAATGGAGTGCTACAAGCGCGTCGCCGTGATCAAACTTTATCATGGGTATATTCCATGGTGGAAGAACATTTGCAAAACTTGTTCTATCGAGCTCCAGAAATTGTAGCTTGTCGAGGTGGTATTGAAGATGCTGTCATCGAGGGGCGTTTGACACCGACTTTGGCAGTACAACAGTTTATTACTACTTTCACACAAACAGCATTGGGAGACCAAGCTAAAAATGTTCCGTTATTTGAATTGAAATAACATAGAAACAGGAGGGGAAACTCTCCTGTTTTCTGCATGAATAGGCGAAATCCTAGTAGTTCTTGGGGTATATGGATTTTGAAAGATATAAAATGAAAAATATGTAATAAAAATCTACATGTGTGATAAAAGTAACATAAAAATGATATAAATGTACATAATCAATGGATGTGTAAAATTTATTTAGAACTTAAAAGAATAGCAAAATAAATGGCGTATAGATTTCTTTTCACAAAGCCAATTATTTGTTATAATATGACGGAAAGTTAATGAATACATAACTAGTATTGTTTACACTATGTGAGGTGCATAATAATGAGTTTCGAAAGTCGATTCCAACATCTTGATCGCCGTGCCCCAATTGCTGAGGATAATGTGGCGATTATTCACGATTTAGAAAAATGTAAGAACTGTACTCTTTGTCGTAAAGCATGTGCTGACACTATGAGCGTACTTGACTATTATGATTTGGAAGCAACAGGAGACAATCCTATTTGTATCCAATGTGGTCAATGTGCGGTGATTTGCCCATTCGGTGCAATGTACGAACGTACAGAATTAGATAAAGTAAAAGAAGCCATTGCAGATCCAGAGAAAATTGTAGTTATCCAAACAGCTCCAGCTGTTCGTGTATCTATCGGTGAAGAATTTGGATTTGAGCCTGGTACATACCAAGAAGGTAAAATGGTAGGCGCTCTTCGTGCGTTAGGTGCTGACTATGTAGTAGATACTAACTTCGGTGCTGACTTAACTATCATGGAAGAAGCGAACGAATTGTTAGAACGTAAATTACATGGCACAGGTCCATTACCACAATTTACTAGCTGTTGTCCAGCATGGGTAAAATTCTGTGAAACATTCTTCCCAGAATATGTACCTCATATTTCTTCAGCTCGTAGCTGTATCGCTATGGAATCTGCTATGGTCAAAACATATTTTGCAAAAAATATGAACATTGATCCTAAGAAAATTGTATCCGTATCCGTAGCTCCTTGTACTGCTAAAAAAGCAGAAATTCGTCGTCCTGAGCAAAATAACGCATCTCGTTACAGTGGTGAAGACTTAGGTCCAGATACAGATATCTGCATCACTACACGTGAATTTGCACAATGGATTCGTGAAGCAGAATTAGATTTTGCCGCAGTAGAAGACTCTGCATACGATAAATTCATCGGTGCTGCGACTGGTGGCGGCGTTATCTTCGGTAATACTGGTGGTGTTATGGAAGCAGCGATGCGTGCATCCTACAAATTCATCACTGGTGACGAACCATCTCCAGCTCCACTTCTTAACTTAACAGATGTGCGTGGTATGGACGGTGTGAAAGAAGCAACCGTAGAAATCGGTGGACATACTATTAATGTGGCTGTTTGTCATGGCGGTAAAAATATCCGTGAGTTCTTGAACGAATTGAAAGAATCTGGTAAAACATATGACTTCATCGAAATGATGGCATGCCCAGGTGGCTGTATCGGCGGTGGTGGACAACCACGTGCAAAATTACCAGTTGCTAATAAAGTAAAAGGTGAGCGTATCGATGGTCTTTATAATTGGGATTCCAACATGAAGCTTCGTTCTTCTTATGAAAACCCTGAGATTAAAGATGCATACGCTAATTTCTTGGAAAAACCATTAGGACATATTGCTCATGAATTATTACATACTACGTATGTAGATCGTAGCGGTGACTTAGGGGCTCGTAAAGACGTGACTCCTGAAACATGTCCAACATCTCCAAAATTTAAAAAGCCGGAATAATTTAGTTAGTAACTTCAACTCCGGTGAGTCAGCGAATGTGTAAGTTGGTTTGCTGCTGAACGAAGTTATTATATAGTCATCTAAGCATGACAACATACTGCAAGACGAAAAGACTCTTATGGGGATCATCCCATAGGAGTCTTTTCTATTCTATTCCATCTCGGGACTTTATCTTGACTTTGGCAAAGGGATGAGCAGGACATATTCCTTCACAAACTGATCCTACGGTAGGTTTGCTCCGGAACATGTCCTGCTCATCTAGGTTTATCTAATGTAGAGAAATACCCTGAGATGATCTACGAATGAGGGCAATTCTAAGGTGGTGGGAGAGCGTGACACATTCCTCCGCAAACTGATCCTACGGTAGGTTTGCTCCGAAATATGCCACGCTCTTCTTCGTTTGTGTGATGTAGATATAAGATATTCACAGGCTACTACTTATGAAGTTTGCTTCAGACTATGTCGTGCTCTTCTGGTTTGGCCTGTATAGGACTGAGTCCCCAAGAGATGATCTACGAATGAGGGCAATTCTAGGAAGAGTACGGCACATTCCTCCATAAATTGATTCTACGGTAGGTTTGCTCCGGAATATGCCGCGCTCTTCTTTGTTTGCTTGATGTAGGAGTATTATACCCACAGTCTACTGCTTATGAAGCTTATTCCGTTACATGGTCCACTCTTCTAGGCTTGCTTAATGTAGAAGAGTGGACCGCCCCAAGATAATCTACGAATGAGTGGCATCCTGGGGAGGAGGCACATGTTCCAATTTTCTAAGTATATAAGCACGATAGGATAGGTATACCCAGCGATGATCCACGAATCAATCTTAGGAAAATGGAGAGTAGTTATGATAGAATATAAATAAATACTGTTGGGCATATTAGTTGGCATAATTGGTAATACTACTGCATTTAGAGTGATGATATCTGATTGAAACTGTGAGGTGTTAATGAAGGTTGTTAAGATAATTCTGACGGTTTGTGGCATGTTGTTATTGCTCTGTTCTATTCTCGTTGGTGGCATATTTTATATGCTTAGTAATGATGTTGTGCATGGCTTTCAGTATTATAAGGTGGAAGATACACATACTTGGGATGATAAAAATTGGACTTTAATTTTAGTTAGGAATCGAGATAATGCGACTGTTTTACAGTCAGTGTTAGACTATTACAGTGAGGATGATAATGAGGTCTTAGTGGTAACCCTTGATGGATATTATATTTTTCTAGGTGAAACCTTGGTATATTCTGAAACATATAATGGGGGTTATTCTGAAAGAATGTGGACAAAGGAGTATTCTGCTGAACGAGGTGAGGTTTTACTTTCAAAATATAGAAAACAGAGTTGGGAAAAGTGGATAAAGGAATATTCAGACCAAACAGTAGGTAGTGAAGATATAGTATCAGAGTTAACATATTTACCTTTCAGATATGATGGAGTGTTAATGGATATAACGCAACATCGTTTGTTAACATATCCGGAATATATAAGGATTCAATCTAAGAATGTGTATGTATATACTGAGGTTGGCATTCTGATTATAGATTTGAAGCAGAAACAAATCTATACGATTGGAGATAAGGAGTTCCCTTTTTCTAGCAAAGAAGCGATTATGAATTATAATGAATTTGTACATGTGATTAATACTAGTACAGAAGTTAGAAATCATGATTATCAAAAACCTAGTGTTTTTAATAGCATATACGTACATAATATAGATGAGATGCCTATTTCATCTCAAGAGATATATAAATTTTATGTAGAGGCGGTTAAAAAGGTTAAGGAAAAACGTGGAGAGATAGTGCAATAGTTAGAAGATAAAAGAGAGATGCAAATAGCTCTCTGGAGAATGAATATAAAAAGAGAAAGGGGAATATCCAGTGGCACGTATAGTTTCTATGGAAGCGATTTCGGAAACACAGTATAGGTCTTTGTATATGGAGAATAGTACGGACCATAGAATGATGATAGAGTTTGATGGAAATCATATTGATACTTGGGATGATATATACAAGGTTGTTAAGGAAAAGTTACTCATTGATGAAAATATTGTTAACTTGTATCATTTGGAAGATATCCTATTGTATGGTAATGCTAAAGGAGTAGAACCCGTTCGAGAACTCTATATCATTTTTAGAAATCTGGATATAGCGATGAAAAGAAAAAGTGGAGTTCTAGGTTATTTGAGGGACATATTTTCTTTTAATATGCATAGAGATTTAGATGCTCTATTGGTGTGGACGTTTTTTGCTGGTAATGTTATGCCTAGATGGGCTGTTGAAACAGAAGCTATGGAATCTTGGTCATCCATACCATTAGAGCTGTGCAAGTTATACTATGTGCAAGAGACTTCTTGGACAGAAACGATAGATCCGCCTCATAATGAAATTATTTATTTGGAAGAATCAGAGTATGATTTGTTGCGAGACAAGATAACAACTAATGAAGATATATTTGTAGTGGACCTAACAGAAGCACATGATGCTGCGGAATTTATTCATGCTATGTCTAAGTATGTGAATGGAAAGATTGACTCTTTGGATGAACTAGAACGATATATGCTTAGAGGGTTGCGCGATACGACAAAACCGAAACAAATTGTGTTTTTCTTAAAAGACTTTCTCTCTTATTGTAGAAATGAGAGTAAGAGTTATGATGATGTACCACTTAGAGTGGGCTTGAGTTTTATAAAATATTGTATATGTTATTGGTTTTATGAAAGTACGCCTATGCCAGAATCATGGAAAAAAGAGTTTACCTTGTATGTAACTGAAGAGTGGTAGAAGGAGATTCATAAATAATTGGGGAACTTTTTTAGAAAATAGAACAAAAAAGTTCCCCAATGATAGAATACTTTTAGAAATAAGAGCAGTAGTTTATATGGTACACATAGAGGTGAAAGTAATTTGATAGACCAAAAGTATATAGAACATAGGAAATCTCCTATATTGGTGATGTGGCAAGTTGAGGGATACATAGATTCCTATTATGAACGGATCGAGGGGATTAAGTTAATAGATGGGCCTTCTGTAGTATTGGATAATTTACTTGTCAGGATTGTGGAAGATAGGCCTAATCAGAAAAAATATGTGTATAGTTTTTATGCTAATCATATAGATATAGCAAAAGCTGATGTAATGATTCTTCATGAAATGTGTTGGGATAAAGCAATCGATATATGTACCTTGAAGAATGATAGTGCATTGAGGAATCATGTACGAAAGATAGGTCATGGAGAAGGCGTGCCTACCATTACTGATTCTTTTTATAAAATTGATGCGGAGAAAATACAAAAGATTCGTGATCTAGCTACTATGTTGCTTCATCAAATATCAGCAGATGAAGAGACCGAGGAGACTGAGGCAAAATGGTCTTATGTAGAAGTATATCAATCTACTAATGCTGGATATCTATCAGGAGGAGCTTGGATTTCACATGGTATTTTAGAAAAAATATATAAGGATACAGGTTGGGAAGAAGCGAAAGGCAAGGAGCTGACACTTGATGAGATTATATGTATTCAATCAATGTAAGGTTTCACAGATTATGATTTAGAAACTTACTTGAAAAGAACTGCCTGGCAAGGTGATTTGCGAATTAATCCTAGGGTTGCTTGCTATAGTGAAACTAATGTGATAAATAATTGGGGAACTTTTTTAGAAAAATAGTACAAAAAAGTTCCCCAATGGTAGGATAGGCTGCATATTTAGATCCCCGCCCATCTTTTAGCATGTACTCTTGTACATTTTCCGTGTTGGGTGTATAATAGTTTTTATCTAAAATACAAATCAGTAAATATTCATATGATGTGAAGGGCTAGAAGGATGGATATACGTATACTTTCACGGCTTTCACAGGTATGAAATAGTAGGAGGACAGTATGGCAAAGATTGATATGAACAATTTAGATTTTAGTTATAAAGAAACGCCATTCCGTTATGTGTCTAATTTCAAAGATGGTCAATGGGATGAAGGCGGTTTAACGGGTGAGGCGAATATTGTCCTCAATGAATGTGCAGGTGTATTCCAATATGCGCAAACGATTTTTGAAGGTTTGAAAGCGTATTACACAAAAGATGGTCACATTG
Source organism: Veillonella sp. CHU110 (assembly GCF_003992255.1). Classification (NCBI taxonomy): domain Bacteria; kingdom Bacillati; phylum Bacillota; class Negativicutes; order Veillonellales; family Veillonellaceae; genus Veillonella; species Veillonella sp. CHU110. Next base: position 43,698 of record NZ_RQVA01000002.1, read on the forward strand.
TGTGTTTCCGTCCAGATTTAAATGCACAGCGTTTGCATGATTCTGCGAAATATCTTGTGATGAAACCATTTCCAACGGATCGTTTTATCGAGGCTGTGAAAGAAGTGGTGAAAGCAAACCAAGAATATGTACCTGCCTATGGTACTGGTGGTAGTTTGTATCTTCGTCCATTCTTGATGGGTACGAACAGTGTTATCGGTGTTAAACCAGCAGATGAGTTCCAATTCCGTATTTTTGGTACTCCTGTAGGAGATTATTTCAAAGGCGGTGTAAAACCGTTAAAAATTCAAATTTCCGATTTTGACCGTGCAGCACCACATGGTACAGGTCATATTAAAGCGGGTTTGAACTATGCTATGAGCTTACATGCTTTAGAGGCAGCCCATGAAGCAGGGTATGCAGAGAACATGTACTTAGATCCACAAACTCGTACAAAAGTAGAAGAAACTGGTGGAGCGAACTTTATTTTCATTACTAAAGATGGTAAATTAGTAACGCCTAAATCTGATAGTATTCTTCCATCCATCACACGTCGTTCTTTGATGTATGTGGCAGAACATTATTTGGGTATGACGGTAGAACATCGCGAAGTGTACAAAGAAGAGTTGAAAGACTTCGCTGAATGTGGCCTTTGTGGTACAGCGGCTGTTATTTCTCCTGTTGGCATGGTGCATACAAAAGAAGAAGACATTTTCTTCCCAAGCGGCATGGATGAAATGGGCCCAACATTAACAAAATTGCGCGAAACATTACTGGGCATTCAACATGGTGAAATCGAAGCACCAGAAGGCTGGATTGTTCGCATCGTATAATAGAATACTTTTACAATGATGTAAACGCATGGTTATCTTAGGGTAGCTGTGCGTTTTCTTGTAAGAATACATGTATACATAAGTAAAATGTATTGAAATATATACTAATTTTTGCTAGTATAGTATGCAGTTCTATATTCTATAGAAAGATAACTGTCATATATGACTGCTATAAATTGAAGTTATGTTTTATGATAAGAGTCTAATGCTGAAAGAAGGAAGAATAAAAAGGTATATACTAATACGGTTCATAGTTGAACTGCTATACGTATAGTCACTAAGCATAGGGAAATAAGAACTTTCAGTATATGTATACCTAGTGTTAAGTACACTAGTATAGTCATAGAGAGCCTACAGGAGGAGAGGGTTATGATGGAAATGAGTACCATTGCAAAACAACATGAGGAGCAACGCCATTTGGAAGCAAATGGTTTGTATAGTTCCCAATTTGAAAAAGATGCATGCGGCATGGGATTTGTAGTGAATATTAAAGGTAAAAAGTCCCATGATATTATCGACGATGGCTTGCGTATTCTTGAGCGTTTGGAGCACCGTGGTGGTGCTGGCGCCGATAAGGATACTGGCGATGGAGCAGGTATCTTAGTGCAAATTCCACATGACTTTTTCCGCCGTGAGTGCGAAGTGTTAGGTATCCATTTACCACCAGCTGGCGATTACGGGGTAGGCATGGTCTTTGCTCATAAGTACGAAACATTGCGGAATGAGCAAAAGCGGATCTTAGAAGAGGTAGTTCGCGAAGAAGGTCAAATCGTATTGGGCTGGCGTGAAGTGCCAGTAGACTCTACAGCAGTTGGTCATGAGGCAGCATTGATTCGTCCTTGGATGATCCAAATCCTCATCGGTAAAGGTTCAGAGGTGACAAATCAAGCAGAGTTTGAACGCAAATTATATATGATTCGTAAAATTGCAGAGAAACGAATCGTCCCATTGAGTAAAGAAATGAGTAGCGATTTCTATATTGCTTCCTTGTCTTCTAAAACAATCGTTTATAAAGGTATGTTGACACCAGTACAATTACGAAACTTCTATCTTGACTTAAACGATTTAGATTTCACCTCTGCTTTGGCGATGGTCCATTCTCGTTTCAGCACGAATACATTCCCAAGCTGGGCACGGGCTCATCCTAACCGTTATTTAGTACATAATGGGGAAATCAACACCATTCGTGGTAATGTAAACTGGATCAATGCTCGTGAAGGTAAAGCAGAGTCTCCGTTGTTCCCAGATATTAAAAAAGTATTCCCTGTTGTTGACGATACAGGGTCTGACTCTGCCATGTTTGACAATACCCTTGAATTCTTGCATATGACAGGTCGTAGCTTGCCACATGCAATCATGATGATGATTCCAGAACCATGGGAACGCAATACTTTGATGAGCCAAGAAAAACATGACTTCTATGAATTCAATAGTTTCATGATGGAACCATGGGATGGACCGGCTGCAATGGGCTTTACTGATGGGACTGTGATCGGCGGTGTGTTAGACAGAAATGGCTTGCGCCCTGCACGCTATTATGTGACAGCTGATGACCGTGTCATCATGGCATCTGAAGTAGGTGTAGTGAACGAAGCAGATGATATGATTCGTGCAAAAGGCCGATTAGAACCAGGTAAAATGCTCTTAATCGACACAGAAGAAGGTCGCATCATTTCTGATGAGGAAATCAAGCAACGAGTAGCCACAGAATTACCGTACCATGAGTGGGTGAAAGAACATGTAATCCACTTGTCGGAGATTCAACAAGCTACGGAAGATAGCATCCCAGAGGTAGGGGACTTGTTCATGCAACAACAAGTGTTCGGCTATACACAAGAAGATTTGGTGCGTATGATTATCCCTATGGCGAAAGATGGCAAAGATCCTGTAGGATCTATGGGTGCCGATGCACCGTTGGCGATTCTGTCTGACAAACCGCAAATGTTGTACTCTTATTTCAAACAGCTATTTGCACAGGTAACAAATCCGCCAATTGATGCGATCCGCGAGGAAATGGTCACTTCCACACGAGTGATGCTTGGCAATAGCGGTAACTTGACGGATCCTAATAAAGTGGGCACATACGCAGTATCCATGCGAACTCCTATTATGACGAACCAGGAATTGGCAAGTATTAAACAATTGGACTGCCGTCGCATGAAATCTGTGACATTGCCTATCTTGTTTGATCCAGCCAAAGGTGCAGAAGGTATGAAAGATGCCTTAGATCGTCTGTGTAAAGATGCAGAGGAAGCAGCTCGTACCGACCAAAATGTGTTAATTTTGTCTGACCGTGGCGTGGACGAACACCATGCGCCAATCCCTGCGTTATTGGCAGTAGCTGCAGTGCACAATCATTTGATTAACACCGTGTTGCGTACAGAAATGGGATTAATTTTAGAATCTGGGGAACCTCGTGAAGTACATCATTTCTGTACACTCTTAGGTTATGGTGTAACGGCCATTAATCCATACGTGGCATTAGCAACGGTTCGTGAGTTACAAGCGACTAATCGCTTGGGTGACCTTACACCAGAAGAGGCAGAAGCAAATTACATCAAGGCCTCTGTATCTGGCATTATGAAAGTCATGTCGAAAATGGGTATTTCCACTGTACGCAGTTACCATGGGGCGCAAATCTTTGAGGCATTGGGATTGAATACGAACTTTATTAGTACCTACTTCCCGAATACACCGACACGCATTGGCGGTATCGGCTTAGGTGGTGTAGCTCATGAAACCTTAGAGCGATTCCAACGAGCTTTCAAAGAGGATGTGAAAGTCCTTGAACCAGGCGGTTGGTACGGTCCTATGAAAGATGGGGAAGAGCATTTATTCAATCCAGATACGATTAAGTTGTTGCAAACATCCTTAATCGAAGGGGATTACAATACATACAAAGAATATTCCAAAATGATTCGTAATGACTATCACGTGACCTTGCGTAGCTTGATGGAATTGAATTTCCCTGTAGGTGGCGGTATTCCTGTAGAAGAAGTGGAACCAGTGGAAGACATTGTGAAACGATTTAAAGCTGGTGCTATGAGTTATGGTGCCATCAGTAAAGAGGCGCACGAGGCCATTGCTATCGCTATGAACCGCTTAGGATCTACATCGAACTCTGGGGAAGGCGGAGAGGATACAAGTCGCTTTGTTCTCGATGCCAATGGAGATAATCGCAACAGCGAAGTAAAACAAATCGCCTCTGGCCGTTTTGGGGTAACTACAAATTATTTGGTGCACGCAAAAGAATTGCAAATCAAATGTGCCCAAGGGGCAAAACCAGGTGAGGGTGGTCAATTACCAGGTAAAAAGGTATATCCAGACATTGCGAAAGCTCGTCACTCCACACCAGGGGTAGAGCTGGTATCTCCGCCACCACATCATGATATTTACTCCATCGAAGATTTGGCAGAGTTAATTTATGACTTAAAATGCGTTAACCCAAGCGCAGCCATATCCGTGAAATTGACTTCAGAAGCTGGGGTAGGTACCATTGCCGCTGGGGTAGCAAAAGCGAAAGCAGATAGCATCCTTATCTCCGGCTATGATGGTGGTACTGGCGCAGCCGGTCGTACGTCTGTGAAACATGCGGGCGTGCCATGGGAATTGGGACTTTCAGAGACGCATCAAACCTTGATGTTGAATCGTTTGCGTGACCGTGTGCAATTAGAAGTAGATAGTAAGCTCATGACTGGCTATGATGTGGCTATCGCAGCCTTGTTAGGGGCAGAATTGTTCGGATTTGGTACCTTGCCATTAGTAGCAGTAGGTTGTCGTATGGCACGGGTTTGCCATATGAATACATGCCCGTACGGCGTGGCGACACAAGATGAAAAATTGCGTGCTAAATTCACAGGTAAACCAGAATATGTGGAAAACTTGATGAAGTTCATTGCTCAAGAATTACGTGAAATTATGGCGCGTTTAGGTATCCGTAGCGTTCGTGAGTTAGTAGGCCGTATCGATTTGGTACGCCAACGCTCTCAAGACGATAATTTCAAATTGTCTCGTGTGGACTTAAAACGAATCTTGTTCAAACCATACACAGATGCCTCTGTAGGTCATATGCATAGCATCGACCAAGACCATGAGTTGGAACGCACTTTGGATATGAAAAAATTGCTTCGCATGTGTCGTCCTGCTTTGGATGATCAAAAACCAATTCGTGCTAAACTGGCTATCAGCAATGTGAATCGTGTAGTAGGTACCTTGGTTGGTGGCGAAGTGGTTCGTCGCTACGGCGAAGCAGGCTTGCCAGAGAATACTATCAAATTGAACTTCGTTGGTTCTGCAGGTCAAAGTTTCGGCGCTTTTATACCGAATGGTATGACATTAGAACTCGAAGGGGATGCCAACGATTACCTTGGTAAAGGCTTGTCCGGTGGTACTATTATTGCGTACCCACCAAAAGCAGCTACCTATGAGGCTCATGAAAATATCTTAATCGGTAACGTGGCATTTTATGGGGCTACCTCCGGTGCTGCTTATATCAACGGCGTCGCTGGGGAACGGTTTTGCGTTCGTAATAGCGGTATTACCGCCGTTGTAGAAGGCGTGGGCGACCATGGTTGCGAATACATGACTGGCGGCGAGGTCCTTGTCCTTGGTCGTGTGGGCCGTAACTTTGGGGCTGGCATGTCCGGTGGCTATGCCTATGTGCTTGATTTAGATGGACGCTATTGCAACACAGGACTTGTGGAACTTCGCAAACCTAGTGAAAGTGACCTAGCACGGATCCATGAGTTAGTACAACAACATGTATTGCATACGAACTCTAAACAAGGTCGTCATATGCTAGAAAACTGGGTATTGTACAAAGATCGCTTTACAAAAATTGTGCCAACAGCTTACGAAGAAATGCAACAAAGTATCGCTCAATTCCAAGGTGAAGGCATGGCACTAGAAGAAGCACAATTGGCAGCATTCAAAGCGAAATACATGAGTGGCAAATAAGCTGCGTCATAGATAGATATTAGCTATGTCTAGTTGAATAAGAATATAAAAGAGGAATGGAACTGATGATGTAGCGCCATTCCTCTTTTGGTGTGGAGTTCATAGGTATATAGTTGTAATAGAATCAGCAAAAATCACCTTTACAAATAGTAATTATTGATATATACACTCAATATGGCGTGGATATCGATACCTATATAAAATTTATATTACATGTATAAATGCTGATATAACACAGAAAAAATGATTGGCATATATGATAAAGATGAATAAAAGATGAAGAAATTATTGACTTTCATTTTCAATATTGATATAGTTAATATGAAAATATTGCAAAGGGTTACAATAGACAAGTAAAAGTGTGTGTAGGTAATAAATTGGTTTCTTTCACTTGTAATAGTAGTCAAACCTTGCGAGGCATCATAATGTAGTATACGGATATGTGTGTGTCTGTATGTGAGTAAACTTATTTTTGAAAGACTATGAGGTGTTAGGATGTATCAAAGAAAGACAGGTAAGCACCTACTATTATACGGTGCTATTATGACGTGGATGGGTTTGTTCCATGGTGTAGCCGCAGAAAATGCCGTATATGTAGAAGCGGATCGATTGAAAGCGGCGGAACAATATGAGACGCAGCATACGACGATCATTACGCAAAAAGATATTGAAGCAAAACAGGCTAAAAATGTAGAAGATGTAGTGTTCCATGAAACGGGTGTATCTCGTACCGTAGATGCGATGGGTCGTGTAGGAGTATCCATTCGGGGTGCAGACCCACGCCATACATTGATCTTAATTGATGGACAACCCGCTATTGGTGAGTTTGCTAAATATGCAGGGCAAGGTGATGAGTTGATGCGCCTGGGGGCAGAAAATTTAGATCACATTGAGGTGGTCCAAGGGGCAGCCTCTGCGAAATACGGTTCGGGTGCTATTGGTGGCGTCATCAATGTAGTAACGAAGAAACCGACAAAGAAGAGCGGATTTCAATTTAATGTAGAATCTTTGCGCACAAAAGGTGACAACGGGTCTATGCCATACTCTAACTTCTTTATGCGTGCCGACACAGGTAAAATTGGCAATATCAATATGGCTATTTATGGTAGCAAACGTGATGTGATGCCTGTGTATGCAGTGAACCCAAGAAAGCGTGTGGAATTAGCGCATGACGATATGACTGTCTTTGCAAAGAACTCTTTGCGTTACTTTGGAGAACAATCTAATATTGGTATGAGTGCCCATTGGCAAGCGAATAAAAACCATGGGGTAGACATTCGTGTGGACCAACATAAAGAAGAATTGCATCGTTTTAATAAAGGGTCTAACTCTTTAATGGCCCCAGAAGTGCAATTTAAACGGAGTATCAAACGGAACCAATATAGTATCGGTTGGCATGCGAAAAATCAAGAAAAAATCAATTGGGACGTAGAAGTGAACTACGCGAAATTGAAAGAAAATGATGTGACTTTAACGAATACAGTAGGTCATGTACCCTTCTTTGGTGCCAATGAATTGAATCAAGTGGATACTATTGATCATTCCCAATTTAATGTGCATTCGGACTTTCATATTGCTGTCAATGACAAGCATTTCGTCAATACTGGATTTGGTATTAAAAAAGAAAAAGGTAGCGGTAGTCGTTTAAAAAGTGCGCCTAAAACGACAAAACAGTTCATCAACCCATGGGATTATGATAAACATCTGAAAGAAGATCCAATCACGCATGAAGTAGCATCTCGTGTGGAAGATTATCCGATTGAAAAGGATGCAGATGGCACGCCATATTGGAACCGTTTGAAAGAGTGGTATGGCTATGAAAAAGGTGTACAAGGTAAGGATTATTTACCTTCCTTTACGTATGAAGAATTTTTCAGCCAAGAACATGCCTTTGATTTGGTGGACAATGTACCAAAAGAAATCGAAGGCTCTCACATGAATAGTAATAACCGCATTTCCTATTTCTTGGAGCATACTACGTCCGAAACGAGAGATCGTTTTAATGAGTTAGTAAACAAATTGTATGAGCAAAATCCTGAGATTAAAGCTGCCAATGCAAGTGAATCTCGTGTGAGACAAAGTGCCATCGTATATTATTACTATACAGGTAAACCGATGGTCATCAATGGTAAATCATACGATGTGAAGTTGAACGATGTACAATTCAAAAAGGGCGATGCCTTACACAACCGTGTGACGGTAGGCGAAGCGGAGATTCAAAAAGAATATGTGTACGTGCAAGATGATTGGCAACTTAACAAGAATACAACGATAACGCCAATCGTACGTCTTGACCATAGCAATTTATTTGGCAGTAATTTGACTTTCAATGTAGGTATGCTACATAACTTACATGGGGATGTACATACTCGTTTGAAAGCGAATATTGGCACGAGTTATAATGAGCCAGGTATGGGCGAACTATATTACAACTGGGAAATGTATTCTGGTAACCCATTGAGTGGTGGCCTTGGTGGCGGTACGGCTCGAATGGGGTGGTACTGGGTTGGCAATCCTGACTTAAAACCTGAAAAATCCATCAATGTGGATATAGGTTGGGAACATGAAAATAAAACGACATCCTACCGTGCTAGTGCCTTCCACAATCGCATTCGTGATTACCATTCCATTTACTTCACAGGTCATTTATTAGACTTCTATCCAGAATATAATGAACGGACGCATTTGGGGTCTGAAAAATATCAACATTCTCCAGATATGATCTATAGCTTTAAAAACATTGGAAAAGTATCCATTACAGGGTTAGAGGCAGAAGTTAAACATAACTTTAATAAAAAATGGTCTGGTAAATTAGGATATACCTTCTTGCATACCGAAAACCAATCGGATCCAACCTTGCCGAAACAATTGTTGGATAAACCACAGCACAAAATTGATGTAGGCATCAACTATGATGATAAAGATTCTGGTTTGCATGCATCCTTATATGGCAATCTGTATATGAACATGTTGGATAGTCGTTCCCTAGCAGGCAATGGTAACTTCATCGATTCCTATGGCCCAGCAGAGAATGAAAATCCTAATATTTCACATATTGATACATACTTTAAAGAAGGTAAAAAACAAGAGTATCAATCCAAAACATATAGTGTATGGAATTTCATTGTTCAAAAATCTTGGGGCAATGATATGAAAGCCTACATTGGTGTAGACAACTTGTTTAATTACCGTGATGATGACCGAGCTATGCAAGGTCGTGTATATCGCGTTGGCATTAACTTTAAAATTGGCAGTGATGGACATGTTCACAAAGTATTACAAGATCAGTCCGGTAAAGAAGTGGCAAATATTGATTTAGGTCCAGTAGACTTTGCTAAGTTTATCACGACACCATTTGGTGAGATTAGTAGCTCTGATTTGCGCTTTGCTGGGGACTACAAATGGCGTACGCACTATATGGAAGGTCAAAACCGTCCTGATGTAAGCACTACGTTAACATCTGCTATTGGTTCTGCTATGAAAAATATGCAAGATCCATCTGAAAACGGTTGGGAACAAAAAGTACAAGTCGGCGTAGAAGGTCGTATTAATGATAAAACGGCGGTGAAAGTTATCACTAGCGCCAGCGGTCATGCAGGCCATGCTACAGAAGATACGGTGGATACGAATCGAAGCTTACGTAAAGTGAAATTAGAAGAAGCGAATATCACAAGAAAAGAAAAATCTTGGGATTTCTCTGTAGGACGTTTACCAGAAAAATTAGGGGAAACTGGTTATTGGTTCAACCAAACTTTTGATGGGGTTCGTGCTGTTTGGACGAAAGATAATACGCAAGTTCGTGTCGGCTATGGTGATTTCTCTAGAAATACAGGCATCACAGATTCAGCGTATACGCAAATGTCCTATAAAACTATGGAACGTCCATTGACAGTGAATGAGTTCTTGAATAGTGTAGAAGGGTTGAAACTAACAAAACCATTTAAGCCAATGAACATAGCGGTTCGTGAAAAAGTGGGCGATGTAGCAGGCCAATATGAAACGATTCGTAAGTACTACAACTGGGCGAAACAAGCGTATCCAAACTACTTGAAGTCTGAGGAAACAAAATACTATATCAGCATTCCAAAAGCTGTGTATGGCTATACAAAAACCTATGATCCAGCTACTGGAAAAGTACCTGAAAAAGTAGGTGAAGCAGGGGTTAAATATCTGACAGAAACTGGTACGTATCCATTCTATAGTACAGATACGGATAAATATGCTACAGCGTCACAAACATTCCCTAGAACCATGTCGGCGGATTTATACCCATCATTGAATAAAGATATTTTAGGATATAGTTATGACGATGATGCACCGATCCAAGGTGATGGCAGTGAATTTGTGAAAAAATTCTTGGCAGAGCATGGAGCTACTTTAATCGAGCGGTATAATAAAAATATCAAAGAAGCTATCAAAAGTGCAGAAGATAGTGCCAAAGAAGAATATGGCTATGCAGTGGATGATTTAAAATCTCATACAGCTTCTCGAGATGAAAAACAAAACGACTTAGATACAGTAAATAAAAAATTGGCTGACTTTGTAGCAGCTCATCCAACAGGCCTAGGTACATTAGAAAGTTATCGAGGTAAAGAAAGTGCGAATGGCACTTTCACGGATGCAGAAAAAGAACATTTTGAGTTACTGAAAAAACAGGATTTATCATCTTGGCTTGTAGATTATTACAACGATAAAATTAAAGATGATACGGAGAATATCAACCGTCCTCCATTTACGGCTACCGATATCGTAGGTGGCACTGTGGATGAAAAAGTGTTACGGGCAACTTTAGAAAAAGAAAATACATTGCCTGCCGACGGGGTGGACAATAAAGGGCTAGTAGCACCAGTAGCAGCCTATGCGAACAAAATCACTTCAGATTTACGATTCACTGAAAAAGGTAGTCTATTCCCTCGTGTACCATTAGGCGAAGCGACAGGCGTTCATGTATTACAACAAGGCTATGTTCTTGATCGCGCAGAAGTGCCAAGCATTAAACGAGCTTTCTTTGTGGAAGTAAAACAACAAGTGAAACCTAATTTAGGCGTATCTGCATGGTACTTACATTCTCAAGGTAATCGTGATGTAGTCTTTGAAACGGCAAAAGAAACAGCTGGCGTAAAAGGCAATGAAACTCATCGTTACAATCAAGTAGCTAATGTGGTAGCATTAGGGGCAAGATATAACTTAGGTAATAGAGCCTTGTTCTCCTTCGACTATGGTAAAAACTTGTCCAATTTAGGTAAACATTTGAATGGTCAAACAGCATATGATTACAATACGTCTACGAATACCTTTGCTGTCTTGGGTCATAAAATGGGTAGCACTCCTACTTTCTGGGTAATGCGTGCACAAGTAGGTATGGCAGATATAGCGAGACCGCAAACTTGGTCTATGTATGCGGACTATAAACACTTTGAACATGGCTCCTTCTTTGGTGGCAATGGTACGAATGGTTTAACTGATCGTTACTTAGATGGTATTGAAAGCTTCACATTAGGTGGTTCCTATGTACCAGCGAAAAACTGGTTAGTAGAAGCAAGTTATACATTTGGTGCTAAAGGTATCGGACAACGAGATACATTATTTGGACCAGAACGTTTTAAATTAGGTAACTACTCCACAGTACAGATGACTTACAAATTCTAATAGATGCTATTGGATAGCGTGTAATTTCTTACAAGAAGTGTATTTACTTACTAGTCATTAAATAGCATAGAGGACCGTTGATGATATGGTGTTAGCATTCCTCTATGTCTATAAAGGGACTACAACAAAATAGTTCATACATAAAAAGAGGGAAGTTGATTAAATAGTATCAACTTTCCTCTATTTTTTTGTGTTTGTATATTTGCATCTTTTATAAACAAAAAGGTCCCGAAGGACCCTTTTCAGTATTTGATGTTCTGTGACCCAAGTTATTCTTCATGTCCTGTTAGCTGCATGCCAGCCAACAATGTTTTTTCTGATTCTTCCATATGGATACGAGCAATATGTCGTGCTCGTTCTACATCGCGGTCAGAAATAGCCTCTACGAGTTGACGATGTTCATCCCAAGTTTTAGCAAGACGACCTGTTTGGCTCATGGATAAGGTACGGAACCGCAAGGTTTGTTCCCGTAGATTATGAATCATTTCCACAAGGCGATCGTTACGAGAAGCCTTATAGAGAATCTCGTGGAATAGAATATCGGCCTGTACGACTTTATCGAGATTTTTTTCATTCATGTAGTTGCCGATTTCTACAAGATGTTGTTCTAAGGCTTCGATTTCTTCGTTGGTAATACGCTCTGCTGCGAGCTCTGCGGCTAATTCTTCTAAGATAGAGCGAAGCTCAAACACTTCTGTTACATCTTTCAAACTCATATCTGCTACATAGGTGCCACGGCGTGGAATCATCACCACAAGACCTTCTTGTTCTAAAATGCGAATGGCTTCACGAATAGGAGTACGACTCACACCGAGCTCTTCCGCAAGAGGGATTTCCATCAGCCGTTCTCCAGGAGGTAAGACACCATCTCGAATGGCCTGACGTAGGGCATCGCTAACGATTTCACGAAGTGGTTTGTACGCATCTAAACGGATGGGTTGTAAACGTGGTACATTCATGGTAAGGCCTCCTCATCATGTGTTTTCGTAATTAGTGAAAGCCAGTTATAACCAGCTTTTTTGATTTCTTCTTGTAATCGAATTGCATCTAGTGCTTTTTCTAATAGCACCACCATAGTCGGGCCGCTACCAGTCATAATCGTAGGGAATCCACGATCTAAGAAAAACTGTTTGCATGCCACAAGCTCTGGATGTATAGGAAAGATTAACTCTTCAAAGGTATTGTCGCTGGATGTGAAAGCCTGACGAAAGTCTTTGGCTTTCATATGTGCGGTAACAGTATCCATCGTGTCCGTAGTGACACGAGAAGATCCAGAGAAACGACCATACGCATCTGCTGTGGAGATACTAATTTCTGGTTTCACAATGAGGAGCCACTGCGCTTGTCCTGTAGGCAATGATTCCAAGATTTCACCACGTCCGGTGCCGCGAGCAGTGCCGCCTTTTAAAAGGAATGGCACATCAGAACCAAGCTTGGAAGCCATAGACAAGAGTTCCTCATCGGTTAAACGAAGGTCCCAAAATTTGTTAAGACCTAATAGCATGGCAGCACCATCGCCGCTACCGCCACCCATGCCAGCACAAGGAGGCACACGTTTCAATAAATGGATGGCTGCACCTTGCGTACATCCTGTGTACTCTTGCACCATACGGAGAGCTTTCATAGCGATATTACTTTCTGTATAAGGGATCATTTGAGCCATATAATAGGGAAGTTCAGGGGCATCACCGGAGAATACTACAGAATGGTGGTGTGCAAAATACAGAGAATCCCCTAAAAAAACAGATTGGAAAATGGTATCTATATTGTGGTACCCATCATCGCGTTTACCCGTGATGGCTAGGCCTACATTAATTTTACTAAAAGCGCGTTGTTCCATATAATTCATTCACCTCAGTAGATGTATTAAATCAATTTGCATATATTTTTTATTATACCATAAATTAATATAATACATGGCAGCAGCAGTGACGATTGATGGAAAATATGGTATTCTATTGTGTAACGATAAGAAAGGATGTGATACTATGACAGATGAACTATACATGCGTGAAGCCTTGGTAGAGGCGAGGAAGGCCTATGATATGGGGGAGATTCCCATCGGGGCTATATTAGTTCATGAAGGCAACATTATCAGCCGACATCATAATCGTCGTGAAATCGATCATGATGCAACGGCTCATGCAGAGGTACTCGTAATTCGTGAAGCAAATGCCTTACTAGAAAGATGGCGGTTGACCGGTTGCACGCTTTATGTTACGATAGAACCATGTCCTATGTGTGCTGGAGCTATTATCAACAGTCGCATTGATCGTGTTGTGTATGGCAGCAGTGATTACAAGGGCGGAGCGGTAGAATCTTTATTTAATGTGTTGTCACATCCTAATTTGAATCATGAGCCAGAGGTTTTGGCTGGCGTTTTGCAAGAAGAATGCAGTCAAATTATGAAAGACTTTTTTAAAGAGCGCCGTCGTATACGGAGAGGTACTCAAGTGGCTGAAGAGTCCGCACTCGAAATGCGGTAGGTCAGGAAACTGGCGCGGGGGTTCAAATCCCCCTCTCTCCGCCAGATAAAGAGCATATGCCTTTGGCATGTGCTCTTTTTATGTATAAGATGTAGGATAACTAGCACAGTATGTATAATATATAATTGAGAACTCTATCGATATAAATGCTAAAAATACTCTGATTTTAGAATAGAAATGCATGAATACTGGGGAATATATAGTTTCCACCTATTAACCTATGAAATAAATAGGATATTGACCGTATAGGGATAGAGTGCTATAATGTTGCATGTTATAACTTGCAATAGAAGTAAGTACAAAAAGAAGTTAGAAGGACTATAGAGTGGTCTAGAAAAGGAGGAGTAATTGTATGGATATACCATTTTTTCAACAATTTCTTATGATTAGTGATCCTATGACAATAGGAATATTGGTATTATTTGTGATTGCCTTGGGCTATGTGTACTTTTTACAAAGACGAAATATTCAGTTTGGTACACTAGTTATGATTGCTACATTAATTGGTGCTATTTTAGGTGTTGCAGTACAGTTTATTGCGGGATTCCCGAATAATCCAATGGATGTAGTGTTTATCAAAGAAAGTACAAAGTGGTTCTCTCTTATCGGGGGCGGATTTATCGATTTAATTCGAATGTTAGTCATTCCAGTGGTTTTCATTTCTATCGTATATGTTATCTTGCATATGGATAAGCATGCGAACTTAAAACGGTTAGTATCCTCGACAGGTATTGTAGCACTTGTGATGGTAGGTATTGCGGCAATTGTAGGATTAGCCTTGGGATCTTTCACAGGACTAGGTGATGGTACATTAGGCGCTGCTGGCGATTCTAAAATGCGTGAAGTAAAACCAGTTGTAGATACATTACGTGCTTTGATTCCGTCTAATCCAGTGAATGCGATGGCTCAAACAAATGTTATCTCCATTGTTGTATTTGGTGTTATCATCGGTGGTGTAGCACGTTTAGTAAAACAACATGGTGCTAGCGATTTAGCAATTTTTACAAAACTATTTGATGAAGCGTATACATTAATTTTCTGGGTAGCCGACTTCATTATTGGCTTGATGCCATACGGTGTCGTTGCCTTATTAGCGACTACATTAGCACAAAAAGGATTTGGTGCTATTGCAGATATGGGATTATTCATAGTCCTAATTTATGTGGGTGTGGCCATTATGTTAGTGGTACAATCTATCTTGCTCATTCTATTCGGTGTCAGTCCATTGATGTATTTCCGTAAAGCAAAAGAAGCATTGATTTTAGCTTTTACATCTCGTTCTAGCATGGGTGTCTTACCATTAACAGTGGAAACGTTAACGAAAAAATTGGGCGTTAATCCAGCGACAGCTAATACCGTAGCGAGCTTTGGTACGACAGCAGGTATGCAAGGTTGCGCAGGTATCTTCCCAGCATTATGTATTGTCTACATTGCTCGTGTGTCTGGTGTACCATTAGACTTTACGATGTATGTTATGAGTGTTATCGTTATTGCTATTGGTTCTTTAGGTATTGCAGGAGTTCCTGGTACAGCTACGATGGCTGCTTCTGTATCCTTGTCTGGTACAGGTATGGGTGGATTCTTCGGTTCCATTTCTCCAATCTTGGCAGTGGATCCAATTTTAGATATGGGACGTACTATGCTCAATGTAAGTGGTTCCATGACGAATGCTATCGTAGTAGATCGATTACAAGGGACTTTCGACCAAGATGCATTTAATGATACAAAAACAATCCGATAATATACGATAGACTATATAGTATGCATATATAGTGAAAGTAATACGAAGTATATAAAAGACTGTGACTATCTGCTGTATAGATAGTTACAGTCTTTTTGTATGAGTATGTTTCTAGTAGGGTACAAGTTAGACAATTATCTATTAGTATATACAAAATAAAAGCCTCTATCGATGGATAGAGGCTTTTATTATAGTAGGGAGTATATCAGTAAGGGGATAGTGTATATGCACGCTTAATGGGGCATATAGAGGAAATTACCAACGGTCAACACCTAAATGACGTTCCATGCGGCGCATCATACGAGCAAATGCATCATCCTCATCCTTTTTTTGATCTTTCTTTTCTTCTATCATAGGAAGGGTATTGCTTGTTGTGATGATAACAGTATCACCAAAGGTATGATAAGAATGACCGCCCACTCGTTTTGTTTGTGAATAACTTTCATCGTAGGAATAGGGATCGATTCGATCTTTGTGAAAGAAATCATCCTTATTATATTCACGAACACCTGCATTGTAGGCATCAATAGCAGCTCTTTTTTTAGTAATTAAAGATTGGATGATAGCATCTGTATCTGCCAAATAGTTTTCTAGATCTTTTTGGTACGCTTTCATATCTTCAGTGGACGCCATTTTGAAAGACATTGGCTTGTGGTCGCTTTGGAAATTTGGATAATTCATAGAGGAAGCAAATGCGGAAGAACCAATCGTCATAGCTAGTGTTGTTAATAGTAGTGCACGTTTCATAAGTGTCTCCTTCTCATCGTTCTGTGTATAAAATATAGGTAAGGGTGTAGTAATGTTCACAATTATCGTAGAGATATTTTAGAAACGATTACTTACAAGGTTCTGGTACATACTATTGTGATTAGTATTCATCTAAGAAAGTGGACCTTGTATCTAAAGTATATCCCACTAATATGAAGAGAAGATGATGAATACTAATAGATAGTTATATCACTATGTAGGTGATATTCATAAGTTTGCATAGATTAGTATGCAAAAAAGCGACTGTTTTCACAGTCGCTTTAGTATACCTATACTAGATCTAACCCACTTGGGAAATGATGATGTAACTTGACCCACTTGGGTAAACCTTATTACTACTTAGTATATTGCATATGTAAG
This sequence comes from Veillonella sp. CHU110, assembly GCF_003992255.1. NCBI lineage: Bacteria > Bacillati > Bacillota > Negativicutes > Veillonellales > Veillonellaceae > Veillonella > Veillonella sp. CHU110. Next base: position 60,470 of record NZ_RQVA01000002.1, read on the forward strand.
ATACTTATCTTTAGAACTACTTAGTTCCTATCGTTATTGCTGTGTATCACTTGATACAAATCTATAGAGCTTATCTAAGAAACCACTTGGTTATAGATTAGATAAGAGTTTCTCCATGTTGGGAGAAGAATGCTTGTGGATGAGCACATACTGGGCAAAGTTTTGGAGCTTCTTCGCCGATGTGGATGTAACCACAGTTAGCACAGATCCAAGCAACTGGTTGTTCACGTTTGAACACTGTACCACCTTCAACAGCTGTTACAAGGTCAAGGTAACGTTCTTCATGACGAGCTTCGATTACGCCAACTTGTTCGAATAAGTAAGCGATTTTAGCGAAACCTTCTTCTTTCGCAACTTTAGCGAATTCTGGGTACATTACAGTGTGTTCGTAGTGCTCGCCAGCAGCAGCATCTTTTAAGTTGATAGCTACGTCAGAGTTTACATCGCCACCATGTAACAATTTGAACCATACTTTAGCATGAGCGGATTCGTTGATTGCTGTTTCTTCGAAGTAATCAGCGATTTTGTTCATACCTGCTTTACGAGCTGCACTTGCGTAGTATGTATATTTACGATTAGCTTGAGATTCACCAGCGAATGCTGCTTGAAGATTTTTTTCTGTTTGTGTACCTTTTAATTCTGGCATTTTCTTTCCTCCATGTACTTTACATAGTTTTTAAAATAAATACTTATTTGTTTAACGGGAACAATCACTTGACTGATTCCCTATCGATTTCGTTACTTAACGAATAATCATTGTTGATTACATTATAGACTATGAAAATGAGAAATGCAAGTCTTTTTTTAGAAAAATTTAAAATTTTTTATAAATGATAAAATCTCTCAATCGGCTTAAATAAAGGGTTTATCAGTTGTTAATTCCCTAAAAATAATAGGGAATTTAACAAAATAGAAATTGAGAATCGAACTCATGATGCAAAAGAGAAATGATAATACATAGAAAAGGCTCTATATAAAGGGTTTCTATATAGGAAAGTGTAGTGTAACGATATGGTTTTGAAATAATAGACAAAATATTATAGGAATATTTGTCAATGTCTTGAGAGCTGTAGGATGACTGTAGAGAAATCTATTGTTAGATGGTATACTATATTCATACTACACAGAATAAAGGAGGATCCTATGGGATTTGTAAAATATCAGGTAGGTGACGTGGTACAAATGAAGAAGTCTCATCCCTGTGGAAGTACGAACTGGGAAATCAAACGAACTGGTGTTGATTTCGTGATTGTCTGCCAAGGATGTGGACATCAGGTGATGATACCTCGTCCAAAATTTGAAAAAAGTGTTAAAAAGATACTATCGAAAGTTGCGTCCAGTGATATAGAGTGAGATTGTATATACCGATTTAATAGGGCTGCAATGTATTGTAAGGGATATTGTGTATTTGGGAGGTGTGCGCATGGTAGATATGAGGACATATGCAACTAAGGGTGGATGTGCCTGTAAAATTGGTCCTCACATATTGGCTGATGTATTACAACATATTCAGATGCCTAGCCATCCTGCAGTAGTAACCAATGCTAGTGGGATGGAAGATGCAGGTGTATATCGTATTAGTGATACGCAGGCACTTGTGCAAACAGTAGATTTCTTTACACCTCCCGTAGGTGATCCGAGATTGTATGGTCGTGTGGCTGCTTGCAATGCACTTAGCGATGTATACGCCATGGGCGGAACACCGATTTCCGCATTAAATATAGTGGCTTTTCCTGTGGCTCTTGTGAAAGAAGGCATACTTTCAATGGTCTTAGAAGGTGCCAATGAGGTGTTAGAAGAGGCTGGAGTAGCTCTATTAGGTGGCCATAGTGTAGAAAATGAAGTGCCCCTCTTTGGGATGGCTGTGACAGGGCTCATGAATCCTCAGTCGATTTGGACGAATGCGGGGGCCCAAGTAGGTGATGTATTAATTATTACAAAGCCTATTGGAACAGGAATTATGAATACGGCAGATAAGGGTAATCTATTTCCTCAAGGTGCACAAGAGGCTATAGATAGCATGTGTACCTTAAATCGTATGGCGCGAGATGTGGCTGCAAGGTTTATGGTTCATAGCTGTACGGATATTACGGGCTTTAGTTTGTTAGGCCATATATCTGAAATGGCACGAGCTAGTGAAGTATCTATGGAGTTGTATGTAGAGGCATTACCTCTGTTCACAGATGTACAAGAGGCAGCTCGTATGGGATTAGTCCCTGCGGCAACGTATGGAAACCGTAAAGCCTTATCTAGTACGGTAGAGTTTGCTAGTGAGTTAGATACGGTGTGGAGTGATATTTGCTTTGACCCTCAAACATCGGGAGGGCTATTGTTTGCTTGTAGTGAGGATGAAGGAGAAAGGTTGCTTTCAGAATTACAGTTAGTAGGAATCAGGCACGCCGCCATCATAGGTCGTGTGAAGCAGAAGGAAAGGAAGTATATATATGTCAAATAAAGAAGTTATGTTAGATATGCGTGGAAAGGCGTGCCCAGAGCCAGTGATAGAAGCAAAAAAAGCGATGGATGCGGATGGCACTACCTATGTGAAAGTTTTAGTGGATAATGATGTAAGCCGCGATAATGTGGTGAAATTAGGGGAATATAGAGGATACGAGAATCATGTGCTGGAGCAAGAAGGTAATTATATCGTTGTCTTAATTCCCCCAACTGTTGTTACAGAGGAGTTGGCCACTGCTAGTGCTTTGAATATCCAAACCTCTAACGATCTAGATGACTTAGATTTGGAAGATATTTTCGAAAATGAATTTGCTGCGCCTCTGGGTAAGGTGATAACAAATACGACGATAGCAGGAGGAGATGCTCCTTTTTATATGACCAATGGGACAGGTAGTTTAGAGCGAAGCATTGCAGCCTATGAAAAAATGAAAGCAGAAAAAGCGGCTATGGGAGCACCTATCACACAAGAGATGGAGTCTCCTGAGGTGAAGATGTCAACACCAGTCATGCCGGCTCAAGGCGTAGGAGACAAAGTGTTACTCCTAACGAAAGATTACTTAGGAGAAGGCAGTGAAGAATTAGGCCACAACTTGATGAAATCTTTCCTCTATGTATTGACGGAAGCAGATGTAAAACCGAAGGCTATCTATTGCATTAATAGTGCCGTAAACATGCTCGTAACAGGATCGGACCATCTGGACAACTTGACAGCATTGGAAGCGGCTGGTGTAACAATCGCCGGCTGTGGTATTTGTTTAGATTTTTATGGCGTGAAAGATAAAGTACAAGTAGGGACGATTACGAATTTATATGCCATCACAGAAAGCTTACTGCAAGAACAAGTGGTTACGTTGTAATGAGTGTTATGAAAGTACTCATTCTATTTAGCTCTTACTACTTTGCAGATAAAGCCGATAAGGCTCTCGCTATTCATGGCGTCATTCATCAATTAATGCCTGTGCCACTAGAGCTATCTAGTGCCTGTGGACTTGCCATAGGCGTAGCAGAGTCGTATATGGAAGATGTGCTTAGAATATTTGAGGAACATAAAATAACCCCTTCTCATATGTATTACTATGAAAAGGGGAAAGAAATACTTCCATATGCACATGGATCATGTTCTATCTAGGGGATGCCCTAGAATTTGATGACTATTAAAAAAGCTAGGAATACTCCGCAGAGCATTCCTAGCTTTTTTCGTTGTTATACGTTGAAACGGAAATGAGTTACATCGCCGTCTTTCATTACATAGTCTTTACCTTCTAGGCGAACGAGACCTTTTTCTTTGGCCGCATTTTGACTGCCACAAGCTTCTAAATCGTCAAAAGATACAATCTCTGCACGGATGAAGCCTTTTTCGATATCAGAGTGGATTTTACCAGCTGCTTGAGGTGCTTTTGTGCCTTCTACAATAGTCCAAGCACGAGCTTCCATTTCACCAGCTGTGAAGTAGTTAATTAAACCTAATAAGGAATAACTAGCTTTGATTAATTTTGTTAAGCCACTTTCCTCTAAACCAAGATCAGCTAAGAAAGCTGTGGCTTCTTCGTCGGATAATTCTGCAATTTCAGATTCGATGCGAGCAGATACAACCACAACACCAGACCCTTCTTTGGCTGCATACTCTTCTACTTGTTTGACAAATTCATTGCCAGAGTAGTCGGATACTTCATCTTCGCCCACATTGGCTACGTATAAAGATTTTTTTGCTGTTAATAAGGTTAAGTCTTTTAAGATGTCTAATTCATCTTCAGTTAAGCCTTGGGCGCGAACAGGGATTGCATCACCTAATGCAGCAGATACTTTTTCTAAAATAGGTGCTTCAATACGAGCATCTTTGTCGCCGGATTTTGCCAGTTTTGCAATACGTTGTAAGCGTTTGTCTACGCTTTCAAGGTCGGCTAAACATAATTCAGTATTGATGATTTCAATATCACGAACAGGATCTACAGAACCCGCCACATGTGTGATATTAGGGTCATCGAAACAACGGATGACTTGTGCGATGGCATCAACTTGGCGGATGTGGCTTAAGAATTTGTTGCCCAATCCTTCCCCTTTGGAAGCGCCAGCCACAAGGCCAGCGATATCTACGAAGCGCATAGCAGCAGGCAAGATGCGTTTGGATCCGAACATCTCAGCTAATACAGCTAAACGAGCGTCTGGTACGTCTACCACGCCTACATTTGGTTCGATGGTACAGAATGGGTAGTTTGCAGCTTCTGCACCGGCTTTTGTAATAGCGTTAAATAATGTACTTTTTCCTACGTTTGGAAGGCCTACAATGCCTACTTCTAAATTTGTGCTCATGGTATCTCCTTTTATATCTTGTATAGCCCTAAAGCGATAGTATAGTGTGTCACACACTTAATATGTCATGTGAAAGCCCATATGGGGCTGAGTCAGCAAGTGCTAGTTGTGTGTACTTGTCTAGACAGGTAGCTTTCATTTATGGATAAACGGTATAAAACGCACCTATGAGATAGGTGCGTTACGCTTGTCTATGCCAATATTATAACTAATATTGTAAAAGTTGGCAAATGTCACTTGAGGCACAATGAAAATCTTGTGGCGTTCTATACGCTAGTTAGCAAAGGAGAGTCCACGGCATATTCCTTCACAAACGGTATTGCATAATGTTTGTTCAGGAACATACCGTGGACTCTAAGCGTTTGTTAATTTTGGAAAAAAGAACGCCAATAGATGTATATTCTACCACTGCGTTCTAGGGGGAGGGGGAACATACCGTGGACTCTAAGCGTTTGTTAATTTTGACAAAAGAACGTCAATAGATGTATATGGTGCCACTGCGTTCTAGGAAAATGGGGCTGGGGTAGATGAAAAGCACAGATTTGTGGTCTGTGCTTTTTGTATGTGTCATATATCTTATAGATAATGTGCCCGTAATTCTTCAGCAGATTTAGGAGACAACCAAGCTGGTGCGATGTCGAATACTGTGAAAGCACCACGGCCACCATGTGCTGCTAAGCGATGTACGCCACGAGCGAAGGCTACTAATACAGCACCAGTAAATTCAGGGTTAGAATCTAATTGTAAACCGAATTCGTAGATGTGTTTTGTACCTGTTGTCGTTTCGCCGCTGCGGATCACAAGACCACCATGTGGGATGCCTTTGTGGTTCGCATCTAATTCTTCTTGGGAAATGAAAGTTACTGTTGTTTCGTAGCCAACGAAGTAGTTAGGCATAGTTTTGATTTCATTTTCGATACGAGCTGCATCAGCGCCTTCTTCCAACACTACATAGCATTCGCGAAGGTGAGAAGAAGTAGCTGTCACTTCAGGTGTTTCACCATTGCGGATAGCAGAGATAATCTCTTGTTTAGGCACAGTGTATTGACGAGCATCTGCTACGCCTTCGATGCGGCGGATTGCATCGGAATGACCTTGGGATACGCCACGGCCCCAGAATGTGTAGGAATCGCCTTGTGGTAAGATGCTTTCAGCGTACACACGTTGCAAGGAGAACATGCCTGGGTCCCATCCACAAGAGATAAGAGCCGCAGTACCAGCCTCTTGTGCTACTTTACGAACGTTTTCGAAATGCTCAGGGATACGAGCGTGTGTATCGAAGCTGTCGATCACATTGAAATGGGCTGCAATAGCTGGAGTTTGATCGATTAGGTCTGTGGCACTGCCACCGCATAATACCATTACGTCAATTTTGCCTTTGAAAGATTCTACTTCTTCCATTGTGTAGCTAGGTACGCCGCTAACAGTTTGTAAACCAGAACGGCGAGAGAATACACCTACCAATTCCATATCTGGTTGTAATGCTACAGCCGCTTCTACACCGCGACCAAGGTTGCCGTATCCAACGATACCAATACGAATGTTGCTCATTGTTACTTCCTTTCGTGAAAGTTGATACTTTCATTAATATTAAATACTATCGAACTGTAATAGGAGATTACAGTATATGATGAAATGAGGGACTGTGCCCGTTGTTTTCGCATGTATCATTATAGCGAAAAATTCCCATAGAGGAAAGAGGAATATTAAAATTGTAGTGTTTTAATACGATCGACTGCACGAATTGTATTTTCTCGGCTACTGAATGCAGTGAGACGTAGATAGCCTTCGCCTTCAGGACCAAAACCAGAACCAGGAGTGCTTACAATATGTACCTTTTCTAATAGGGTGTCGAATAAGTCCCAGCTAGTCATGCCTTTTGGTGCTTGAATCCAAATGTATGGAGCATCAACACCACCAAATACAGTTAGACCAATAGCTTCTAAGCCTTCACGGATGATGCGAGCGTTTTCCATGTAGTAAGCGATGTGTTCTTTAATTTGTGCACGACCTTCTGGTGTGTAAACAGCAGCAGCACCACGTTGAATGATGTAAGGAACACCATTGAATTTTGTGGTCTGGCGACGATTCCACATTGGGTTCAGAGGAACACGCTTCCCTTTTGCGTTCTTGGCAGTTACTTCATGAGGAACTACAGTGTAGGCGCAACGAGTACCAGTGAAACCTGCCGTTTTAGAGAAAGAACGGAATTCGATGGCCACTTCACGAGCGCCTTCGATTTCATAAATAGAACGAACTGTATCTGTGGATGTGATGAAAGCTTCATAAGCGGAGTCGAACATTAAGATCGCTTCGTTATCTTTGCACCATTGTACCCATTCTGCTAAGCGAGCACGGCTTAATACGGTGCCAGTTGGGTTGTTAGGGCAGCAAAGGTAGACGATGTCTACTCGCTCTTTTGGAAATGCAGGAGAGAAGTTATTCTCTGCATTTGTTGGTAGGTATACTACTTTTTCATAAATGCCGTCGATAGCTTTGCCAGTGCGGCCACCCATAACATTAGAGTCAAGGTATACTGGGTACACAGGGTCAGTAATAGCGATGATGTTGTTTTCAGAGAAAATTTCCTGGATGTTGCCCACGTCAGACTTAGCTCCGTCGGACACGAATATTTCATCCGGTTGGATTGTAATACCTAATGGTGCATAATCTCCTTCCGCGATGGCATTGCGCAAGAAATCATAACCTTGTTCAGGACCATAGCCTCGGAATGTATCGGCAGAACCCATTTCTTCCACGGCGGCATGCATAGCTTCGATGACAGCTGGCACAAGGGGGCGTGTCACATCACCTATACCAAGACGAATGATGTCTGCTTCAGGGTGACTTTCTTTGAAAGCTTCTACTTTACGAGCAATATTAGCGAATAAATAAGAACCTTGTAGGTTTTCATAATTTGGATTTACAGTAGCCATAAGAGCTCCTTCTGTTACAAAATAATAAAGATACATGTATATAAAGACATCGAAGCGGTATGTATATTTTAGCATAATAGATATGTGTATATGCCGTGAGTTGCATATGCAGACACGCAAGACGAGGAACATTTATATATAGAGGTAATAATAATTAATGAATATAAAAGGGCATTGAATAGATCCCTTAAATTACATTTCTATATTCTATAGTATTTGCAAAGATATGTCAAAAGCAAAATGGAGGTATAGTATGCAGTTATACTAGTAAATTCACTTATAGCGGTTTCGGTTGGTACCATATGTTTTGTACCAATGGTTGTGTCTAATTACCTGTGTATGTCGTTATCACATAAAAACGAGGCTGTTCATGGAACGCCTCGTCATTTAAAGGGTTAAGTTTTAATTAATGATTTTAGAATAACATGTTCCGTACATTGCGCTGGACTTTACGTAATCGATACATATAGCAGAGTGCAGCCGAAGACGTACTTGATAATAATCCAATCCAAACGGAGTAAGGCCCGAAGTCTGTGAATAGGTAGCAAAGGTATGCAACGGGTACGGTCACGCCCCAATAAGTGCCGATGGTAATAATAGAAACGCTAGTTACATCACGATAGGCTCGGAGAACCCCTTGTAAAGGTGTGCCTACAGCATCGATAATCGTGAAAAATACGGCGTAAGAAATGAAACTTTCAATAAGTGGAATCATATGATTTTCCTTGGTATATAGGCTGGCTAAGAAGTCGATATGAGTGAAAGAATAGGTTCCAATGCAAAGTGCTATGAAAGCTGCTACACCACGAGTAATCCATGTGTAAGTAATAGCATTTTGATATCGTTTAGCCCCTAATTCATAAGCGATGACAATGGTAGAGGCCATACTTAAGCTGAGGGGGAAAGAAAATGTTAATCCAAGGAAACTAGACGCTGCTTGATGGGCAGCTATAATTTCTGTGCCGAATTTAGTCATAGCAATCCCAGCAGCACTAAAAATACTGATCTCTGCAAAGATAGAGAGGCCAATAGGAATCCCTAGAGCTAATTGATCTCGAATGAGTATCCAACTAGGACCGGTGAAAGATGACCAAAACTGATATTGTTTGAAGTGTTTGTGGAATGTAATGAGCCAGAGAAAACATAGCATCATATACCAATAGGCGATGGCCGTTGAAATACCGGCACCAAAGCCCCCCAGAGCGGGGATGGGGCCATAACCTTGTATGAATAGTACATTGAAAATAGACTGAAATAACACACTACTGCCAATGATGTATAAAGAGTAGCGAGTATTTCCGTGAGCGTCGACAATGTAGCGGAATCCAGACATGATCATCATAGCTGGAAAGGCTACACACATAGCATTCATATATTGGGTGCAAACAGATTTTGCCGCCGGTTCTAATCCCAATAGATCTAACAAAGGAGATAAACCAAGTAGGGTGGTAAGTATGAGAACTGTTGCAAATGCAAGCCCTAAATAGATATTTTGCCACATGGTAGCAGCTACCGATTCAGTTTTTTTTGCCCCTAAGGCATGAGAAATAATGGGGGTCACACCAAGGAGAATTCCTGACAGACCAAAAAAAGCGGCGACCCATAAGTTGTACCCCACACCAATAGCTGCTAAATCTATGGTACTGTATTGCCCCGTTAATGTGACCGCTATAAAACTACCAACAATGATAGAAAATTGTGTAGCAATGACGGGGGCAGCTACAAGTAGGAAATGTTTAATCATAGAAAATAAAGATGTAGACATACTACCTCCCAAAACAAACTTACATAGTGTATTATACTAGTAACCATACATTTTAAACTTACATTTATAACATTTAATTATATCATTATAATAGATAATTGTCTATAGGATTAGAGGGTTATTGTCTCTTAAAGGGACATGGTGTATAATGGTAACAATTCAGTTATATCAATAGATATAGCGTAGTATGTTGCATGAAAAATATAGAAGTATATAATTTTTGCATACATCTATGTTTTTATCGCAAATATTATGGTGGAGACACCAGAAAGGAGTTCTATGTTAGGAGCAATTATTGGAGATATGGCGGGTTCAATCTATGAGTTCGATAATATCAAATGTCGAGAGTTTGAGTTTTTATCAGACCGCTGTGAGCCTACAGATGATTCAATTTTAACATGTGCTATTGCACGGGCTTTAATTGATGTAAAAGGAAGGGGGACACAGTTACAGCGAGCTACAGTCTATCGTATGAAAGAATATTTTCTTTCTAATCCATTACCGATGGGAGGGTTTGGAGCTAAATATTTTCAGTGGGGATTATCTGATGTGACAGAACCCTATGGTAGTTGGGGTAATGGGGCGGCTATGCGTATAAGTCCTGTAGCATATGTGGCAAATACAGAAGAAGAGGTCAAGTTACTGAACCGTATTGTCACAGGTACGACCCACAATGATCCGGAAGGATTAAAAGGGGGAGAAGTGACGGCGTTAGCTGTGTTCAAAGCACTGCATGGAGCTACGAAAGAGGAAATCCAAAAGATGGTAAAATCATACTACCCTGGCGAGTACAGCGTGGAAGAACTGCACAAGACGTATAGGTTTGAGCCAAGTTGTCAAAAAACTGTGCCAGAAGGAATGCAATGTTTCTTTGAAAGTGAAGATTATGAATCGGCTATCCGTAATGTGATGTACATCGGCGGTGATTGCGATACATTAGGCGCCATTGTCGGTGCTGTGGCAGGAGCATACTATGGAATCCCAGAATGGATACAAGAAAAAGCCTTATCCATGATACCCGACTACATGGTGGAAGATTATAATGATTTCAAAGCTATGTATATGAACAAAGAAAAAACCCTCTAGAGCTAGCGCTGGACACGCATACTGCCTTTGAGGGTATGATACAAGGGGCCGGAATCCCCTATGCAATTGTATTGTACCATGTGAAAGGCAATGACGATAGAGAAAAAACAAAATATGATAAAAATATTGGGGACTGCTCTTGTGCGAGTAGTCCCCATATTTATTGTTGACGCAAAAAAAAAGAACCTGCCCACAGGCAGGTTCTTTTTAGGATGATGATGTACGCCCATACAAAATCATGACAACTATATCAACACTTTGAGTGCTAATACCATAATGGTAAGTTCACTTGGCCATGATAAGGTGATCATCAATATGTGACGTATCCCATATAACGCATATCGTAGTAATAAAAAATCCTTTTTCTTGTATTTTGGAGTATCAGAAAAAGGCCTTTGATTCTCCTCCCTATCTCTCGTAGGTCAAGTGGTGAATGATGAATAGGCAGTTCTCCTGACTCAGCTTCAACGCTCCTCCAGCCTTCCCAGTTTCCCAGTGACATAAATTGGATTTGCTCTGCTTTACAGTGGCGGGACCGTGCCAGACTTTAACTGGCTTCTCTATTATGCTTTCGCACCTATTCCCGAATGTTTGATTGTATGTGTGTATTGTACTCTTTTGTTTTTTCTATGTCAAGAACAAGATGAAAGCATATGCTTATTTTGTAAGAACAGAAGTAAATATGTGATATTTATTACAAAAAGTAATACGTGGAATAGTGTTATATGGTCAAGCGTATTCTTATGTATCATTGTACAATACTTTCATAGAATTGAATACTGATTTATATGTATGAAAGATGAAAGGTGTCGCAACAGAATTGTCCAAGATTGGAATACGCCTTTTCTTGCTAAATGGATAGCATTAATTTATAATAAACGGTAACGATATAATGTGTAGTACAATGAAATATAAAGGATGATAAGATGAAGTATACAAGTACGCGTAGTCATGAAACGGTGAGTGAAACCTTTGCGTTGCTCCATGGATTGGCAAGTGATGGCGGTTTATATGTGCCGGCAGAGTTTCCGGAACAATGTTTGTCCTACCGCGATGTGGCAGACAAAAGTTATGAAGAAATTGCACTGGTGGTGTTGAGTAAATTATTTACTACTTTCACAGAAGCAGAATTAGAAACCATGATTCGCAGTGCTTACAATACAGTGAACTTTGATACGCCGGACATGGCGCCTATGCACTCTTTGTTGGAACGAGTGTCTGTGTTGGAGTTGTTCCACGGTCGTACTCAAGCCTTTAAAGATATGGCATTATCCTTGTTCCCATACTTGTTGGTGGCAGCAAAGGAAGCGGAAAAAGAAACGAAAGAAGTATTGATCTTGACGGCTACCTCTGGTGATACTGGAAAAGCCGCTTTAGAAGGCTTTAAAGATGTGCCAGGAACGCACATTCAAGTGTTCTTCCCTACAGACGGCGTTAGCCCAATGCAACAAGAACAAATGCAAAAGCAAGAAGGGGCGAATGTCAATGTAACAGCCATCGAAGGCAACTTTGATGATGCGCAACAATTCTTGAAACGTCTCTTTGTGGATGCTGATGTAGCGAAGGAAGTAGCAGACAAAGGTGTGAAATTCTCCTCTGCTAACTCTATTAATATAGGTCGTTTAGCACCACAAGTGGTGTATTATGTAGCGGCCTATGCGGAGTTAGTGAATACAGGAGCTATCCATGAAGATGAAGCGTTCAATGTAGTGGTACCAACAGGTAACTTCGGTAATATTTTGGCGGCTTACTATGCAAAACGCATGGGTATTCCCGTGGGTAAATTAATTTGCGCATCGAACCAAAATAATGTGCTCGCAGACTTCTTCAGCACTGGTACATACGATATGAATCGCCCATTTTATACGACCATCTCTCCATCCATGGATATTTTAGAAAGTTCTAACTTTGAACGCTTCATCTATTATGTGAGCGGTGAAAATGCAGAATTGACAGCACAGCGCATGAAAGCGTTGAAAGCAGAGAGCAAATTCTCTGTCACTCCAGAAGAACTACAAGCGGTGCAAAAAGAATTTGCCGGCGCTTATGTAGATGATGATATGACGAAAGCAGTTATCGAGCAAGTATACAACTCCTATGGCTATGTGATGGATCCTCACACTGCGGTGGCGATGGGTGCTTACATGAAAGAATTGGAAGCCCATCCAGAAGATGGTCATCGTCATACAGTGATTGCCTCCACGGCGCATCCTTTCAAATTCCCAACACCAATTTGTGAAGCTTTGGATATCAAAGTAGGTTCGACTCCTTATGAAAGTTTAGACAATATTTCGGCTGTGACAGGCGTGGGGTGCCCAAAACAATTGGCAGAGTTACAACATAAGCCATTGCGTTTCACTAAGGTGATTCCGAAAGAATCTATGAAAGAAGAAATTCTATCCTTTGTGGATACGTTCAAACAATAGGTGACTTATGGTACAAGCATTTTTCTTTTCCCTTATGTCATCCTTTGCATTTAGTATCATGAATTTATTCGTGAAACTTTTAGGCGATGGTATGCCTGCGGCAGAGGTGACATTTTTCAGAGGGCTTATAGGAACAATTGCCGTACTCATAGTGATGCGACAAAAAGGAATTTCCTTTTCCACAGAACATCGAGGACTATTAACCTTGCGAGGTATCTTCGGTGGACTAGGAAATTTGAGTAATTTCATTGCCTTGGTGTATATGTCCATGGCAGATGCGTCTATCTTATTCCAACTGTCTGGCATATTCGTGCTGATTTTCAGCAATATTGTATTGAAAGAAAAATTGCCTAATGGATCTGCTAAATGGCTTGGGTTAATTTTCATAGCCGTTGTGTATATGATTCAACCCTGGAATTTATCGGGATTGCATTGGTATTCTTTCATTGCCATTGCAGGAGCAGCCTTATCGGCAGCGGCCTATACAACGATTCGCACCATTAGCTTGAAAGGTGGACATAGTTCCTATGAAATCATGTTCTATTTCTTGGTGACCACCATGCTAGTAGGGGGAATCGTGATGATACCAGATTTTGTGTGGCCTAACGCAACGCAAGCGCTCTATTTAGGGATTATTGGTGCCATTTCCGTAGTGGCACAGTTCTTCTTGACTGGCGCATTTGTAGCAACGAATGCGGTGGTGGCACAATTTATGCAATATGTAGGAGTATTCTTTAACTCCTTCTGGGGATTTATCGTCTTCGGAGAAAACCTAGCTTTGGCAACCGTCATTGCAGGTATTATTATGTTTAGTTCATCAGTGATGTTGGCTCGTTTGAAAGAACAAGCTCGCGCACAGTAGTCAATCAAGAAAGAGGTATGACGATGAGTGAAAAATTATATCAATTTGGTCTAGTCGGTTTGGCTGTTATGGGACAAAACTTGGCCCGTAATATTGCCCGTCATGGATTCAGCATTGCAGTGTACAACCGTACACCACAAAAAACAGATGAGTTTGTAGCCAACTACAGCCACGAAGGAACAATCGGCGGAGCACATACTCCAGAAGAGTTTGTAGCGATGTTAGAAAAACCTCGTAAAATCATGTTCTTGGTGAAAGCAGGCCAACCTGTGGACGACATGATTGAAGCCTTCTTGCCATATTTAGACCAAGGCGATACATTAATCGACGGTGGTAACTCTCATTACCCAGATACAATTCGTCGCACAAAATACTTAGAATCCAAAGGTTTCCGTTTCCTAGGGGTAGGCGTATCTGGCGGTGAAGAAGGTGCTTTGAATGGCCCAAGCTTGATGCCAGGTGGCAACGAAGCATCTTATAACGAATTGGCTCCTATCTTTACATCCATTGCAGCCCAAGTGGCAGACGGCCCTTGTTGCACATATGTAGGCGATGACGGTGCTGGCCATTATGTAAAAATGGTGCACAACGGCATCGAATACGGTGATATGCAATTGATTTCCGAAGCATACTTCATGATGAAAGAGTTACTTCGCATGAGCGATGATGAAATCGGCGACGTATTTGCGAAATGGAACACAGGATTATTAGATTCTTATCTCATCGAAATCACTGCTAAAATCATGAAAGTAAAAGATACTGATGGAACTCCATTAGTAGAAAAAATCTTGGACAAAGCAGGTCAAAAAGGTACTGGCAAATGGACTAGCCAAGAAGGGTTAGACCTTGGTGTGCCAATTCCAACCATTGCAGAAGCGGTATTTGCTCGTGCTATGTCTGCCTACAAATCTGAACGTGTCTTGGCAGAACCAGTGTTAGCAGGTCCAACAGAAGTCTTTGAAGGTGATAAAGAAGCCTTAGTAGAAGCTATTCATTCTGCCTTATATGCATCTAAAATCTGTTCCTATGCACAAGGCTTTGCATTGATTAAAGCAGCAGCGAAAGAATATAACTGGAATATTAACTTCGGCAATATGGCGTTATTATGGCGTGGTGGTTGCATTATCCGTGCAGCATTCTTAGAAGACATCAAAAAAGCTTTCACGAATAATCCGGATTTGAACAACTTGATGTTGGATCCATTCTTCGCAGAAGCATTGCAAACACACCAAGCAAAATGGCGTGAAGCGATCATTGCAGCGAAACGTTACGGTATCCCAACACCTGCATTTAGCGCATCCTTAGATTACTTCGACTCCTATCGTCGTGGCGTATTGCCAGCAAACCTAATCCAAGGACAACGTGATTTCTTCGGTGCTCATACCTACGAACGCACAGACAAAGAAGGTACATTCCATACAGAATGGACAGAAGCGTAAAACATATATAAATATGTCCATATAACTACGATATCTATTGGTATATTAGTAGTTGGATTTTGATAAGATATGTATATAACAAAAGTCCCTAGGAGTTACCTGGGGATTTTGTTATATATGGTAGGGTATACTTAAAAATTAGGTGACTTTAAGGAGTTAGAGCATATGAAGCATATGAGAGTGTTATTTACAACTGTTATAGTACTATTTATGATGGTTGTTTCAGGGTGTGTGAAAACAGAGACGGGAACCACGATTCATACAGATGGTAGTATTACTAACCGGATTAATATGCAGTTATTGCCAGTCATGGAAAAACTTAATCTAAAAGGCTTTTCACAAGACATTGAACAAGAGTTCCAAAAGCGAGGATATGTAACGCATCGTATTGAAAATGGTGTAGAAGGCTCTAAAAATTATTCTTCTATACAGGAAGCTGTAGCAAGTGGAGAAGCTATTTTCAATCCACCAAATAGATTTGGTGGGGTTCGTTATAAATCAGGATGGTTATATGATGTGTACGATCTTGATTTATCTATAAAGGCAGATTTCGATAGTCAGACTGATGCTTATGCAAAAGAAATTATTGATCAAATGGAGGTCACGTATCATTTAGATATTCCTAATGCAGTGCTTACGACAAATGCTGATACGGTTAGCAAAGATAGACGCTCCTTGACATGGGATATCAAGAAAGCTTATACACGTGGTGAAGGAGTGCCTATTAAAGCGACGTTTAAGGTGTATCATCCAATGGGGATTGCCATGTTTGTTGGAACTATAATAGTTTTATTCGTAGTATCAATTATATTATTGGTACAGATTAAAAATAAACAAAATATATCTGAGGCGTATATTAAAAAAGTTCGTATTTTCGCTGGCGTGATGATGACGGTGGGAGCAATACTATTTTTGTTTGTATTTACTAAATTTTTGCTTCCTCCTCATCTCAGTGAGCAGGATAAGGTAACTAAAGAATCGATCCGAGAGTTGAAAGGTAGTAGTTGGAATTTAGTAAAACAAATTCCTGAAGAAAAAACTCCTGAAGAAAAAACTCAAATAAAGCTTGATGAATTTGCGAAACGATATAAATGGAAAACTCTTGGAAAATTATTGGCTACAAGTGAACATGATGATGCAGGATTTACAGCTTTAGTAGAACAAGATGGGGAAAAAGTTATTGCCGTTTATAGTAAAGAACTGGATGAACTGGCTTTAATACGTAATGCTAGTCCTAAAACAGATGTCTTGAAACAATTTTTTATTCCCTCTAAATATGGAGCAGGTAGCCATAAACCATATGAACCGTTAGGTATTTTGTTGCAACGAATTGGTAAGCATCCAAAGGATATTACTGATACAAATGTATTACTTGGAGGGTTTGAAGGAACAGGCTTTTCGGCAAATATAGTTGTTTTATATGGTATCTCTACGGAGACTAAGAATATTCATAAATCGGGTTATTACTATGGGTTTATAAGACACGTTAGTGAATTTACACTTCCTAAATATGAAGTTAGAGATAAAGGAAATGTATTGTTAATTGATATTATGTTAGATCATGCGGAATCTTTGGTCAAAGATGCAGAACACAAGGGGCTGATGTAATATATACTTTGTAACTGCTTTGATAATCGAGTTGCGAAAGGCTTTATGTTATCTTCGAAAGGAGAATATCGTGAAATTATTATGCAAGATGCTGTTTTGTGCCTTATTAGGGGTTATATGGTTTAATGTAATGCATGTGGATGCACATTATTTGGATGAAGAACTGAATTATCGTCTAGTATTGGCAGAAACTATAGAAAGAACATATATTGATGTATCATCTGTGCATCCCTTTGTTGATGAACATGGTGATAAGGGATTTACAGTTACAGCGATCACAAAGTTTTATGGGAATGTAGAAGAAAAGGTGCATGCTTTTTCCGTAGCTTCAGATGGTACAGTGTACTATAAATATATGAATAGAGGCGACTGGAAATCTTTTATGTTCATACTAGATTCCCGAAATGTTGTGAGCAATAGTCTTGCACAAATATTTTTCAATGGCTATCAATTAGCTTATGGAAAAGAGTATAGAAGATAAGTGAGTTTCTTCTAGGTAAGGCAATCAGGATATCGTTGGAATATTGATGATCTAAATGCATGTTGCTTGCATGGTTAACATGTGTAGCATTATATTTGACGTCTAGAATAGTCAATCTTCGTGATAATAAAAAAGGGCTGTACCGGAGTGTAGTTGTATTACACTTTTGGTACAGTCCTTTTTATATGCTTTTTAGCATGTAAAGTGCTTTTATTGATAAAGTTCTTAGGCTCTATAATATTAAAGTATTAAAGAGAATAAGTTATGGCTTGTGCTATTTTGAACGATTTAGAGTTTATATACCTTTATTAAGCAAAAAGAATAGCACCAGCTATTTAGATAGCTAGTGCTACGAACTTTTTATGAGCAGTCCTCACATTTGACAGAGAACCAGTTTTTAAGAGTGTAATTAACACCTTATACGTAATTAAAAGCTAATTGTAAAATTTTGTCTGCTAGGCTATTTGGCCATACTAAACTCATAGTTCTAGAATTTGGTCCTACTTCGTAGCGCCAGTGGTTAGGTCCCAGACTCACAAAATGCCAGTTTTCAATTCCGATGATGCGACCGTTGACTACAACTTTTATACGACAACGTAGGCCTAATAAATCAGGACTCCAATTAATAGATTCAGTCATGACATAGCAATCGTTACGTTCTCCAGAACGTTCGTTTGTAAACGAATACACCCATGTATCTGCAGCATTCGCTTCCATAGGAGTTGCTATAAACATAAATCCAAATAGACAGACCATGGCTAACAACATACGACGTAGTTTCATAAGATGATCTCCTTTGTGTGTTAATGTATATGAGTATTGATACGTTTTGCCTATGAGACGTTTATAACTCAATCGTTTCTCCAGGGTCTACGACAAGTCCCGCTTGTTTATGTTTCGCTTCTAATAGAGCTACGAAGGTAGCAGGTTCTTTATCGATGACAGGCCATGTTTTGTAATGGATTGGAATGGTAGTATTGGCTTGTATCCAAGATGCAGCTGTGACAGCATCCTCCACACCCATTGTGAAGTTATCTCCGATTGGCAATAAAGCATAATCGATATCACCGTGGCGATTGATTAATTTCATATCGCTAAATAGTGCTGTATCCCCTGCGAAGTAAATGCGTTTACCAAAGAATTCAATGATCACACCTGTTGCATGTCCACCAGGTACACCGGAACCGTGGAAGGCTGGTGTTAATCGGATAGAACCAAATGGAAAGTCGAACTTTCCACCTAGATGCATGGCGTGTGTACGAGCGCCTGCGGAAGCTGCCTTACCTGCTACCTCAGCTGTGGAGATAACGAGTGCATCGTTTTTCTTGGCAATTGTATCTGTATCGCCATAATGATCATCATGACCATGGGACACAAAGATATATTGGCATTGTATATCTTCTGCTTTGGCCATATCCCAAGTATTGCCTGTGAAAAATGGGTCACATACTAGTGTTACATCACCATTAGTGAGTGAAAATGTAGCGTGACCATAATACGTTAAACTTACTTTACTCATACGAATCCCTCCCTCTCTGTATGGTACTTTGATTATATCATTTGGGAAATAATGAGAGCAATCATAAATTTAATGTCTAGGGGACTTATAATAGAAGGTCTTCTTAGCTTTATTTATCTATCATACATGAATGATACTTGCATAAAACAACTGATTCTTGCATAAAACAACTGATTCTTATAGATATATATGAGAGTCAGT
Organism: Veillonella sp. CHU110; assembly: GCF_003992255.1. Classification (NCBI taxonomy): domain Bacteria; kingdom Bacillati; phylum Bacillota; class Negativicutes; order Veillonellales; family Veillonellaceae; genus Veillonella; species Veillonella sp. CHU110. The sequence continues at coordinate 79,560 of NZ_RQVA01000002.1, forward strand.
TGTTTTTTATAAATGTGATGTCTTTCTTAGAAGAATGTTTTGGTGTAAATGTTGACGGGGGGGGACATTTTGTATAATCATTAATAAAAGTAGACCTTAATAGTTATTTGTGTATTAGGGGATAGAATTGTTAATAAGGAGGAAAACGATGGGTGGATTTTTAATGTTAGCAGCATTTGTGTGGTTTGTAGTGGGGCTATTTATTCCTAGAAAAGTAGCACCATTTTTTACAACTAAGCCTAGATTAAAGATTTTGGGAACTTCGTTCGTGATTGTGTGTGTTGGACTGTGGCTTTCTGGAGGAACGCAAGATGCAAAGCCTAAAGAAACAGGAACACCTACAAAAGTAGAAGCAAAAAAAGAGGATGAAAAAGAAACTAAAAAAACAGAATCAGAAACAAAGTCGGATACTACACATAAAATAGGCGAAGTAGTAAAGACAAAAGAGCTTGAATTTACAGTATTAAACAGAGAGATTATGCCACAATGGGTGGATGAAGACGGAGTTGAACACCAAAAACCACAAGGTGTATATGTAGTTGTTACATTAAAGTATAAAAATATTAGTAATAACCCAGTAAAACTAGAGGGTGATGAAATAGGGATGGTCTTAGGTAATAATTCTTATGCATACTCTTACCGAATTGAACATGCTAATCAAGATTATTTAGATATGGTTAACCCTGGTGTAGAACATACAAAAAAACTATATTTTGATGTACCGCAAGATGTAGCTAATAGTAAAGGGTTAGCATTTATAGTTGTAGGAAGTGCATTGCATCGTACAAAAGATCAATTTATTTCTTTAAATCCATAATTGAAAGAAAAGGATAACCGATATGGGAACATATAAATGTATTTCCTGTGAAGCATCAATTGTAGCTGACTTTGATAAACAGTTGAAGAAAGGTATGATGAAGAAATCTGAAAAATACCTTTGCCCTATATGCTTCAAAAGTAGAAATCTAATTAATATGGAAATTAAAGATTTAGAGTATGAGGAATTGCTTTCTTTATATAAAAAGAAGGAATGGGTTTCTCCGGAAGACTTTACGGTGACACATCGAGTGCATCGTGTAGCACCAGGTAGAATGGATAATGTATATATAGAGGTAGATGAAAAGAGAGGCCTCATTAATGTCCCTTTATTAGATACAGGATTCTTCAGCGATACTATTACAGATTATATAGTGCCGTTTGAAAATATAGTAGACTTTACTATCATAGATAATGGTAACCAAACGGGTGTTGGTAGCAGTTTGGTTGGAGCTGCAGTAGGTGGACTGCTGTTTGGTGAAGCCGGTGGAATTATTGGCTCGATGTTACCAGCAAGGACGGATAATCGCCAGTGTAAAATGCTTCAAATTAAATTAATATTAAATAGCATAGGAGACTCTCAAAGATATATTAACTTTATAGGTGAGCACTCTGGAGTGCCATCCCAGTCTAGAGCGTCAAGTGATTTTAAGGCTATTTATAAGGCATTAGAAGAGTGTGCTTCTGTTCTAACGATTATATTGAAAAGAAATGCAGAACGTGTAAGGGGCAAAGATAAATCTGTAATAACTACAGAAGATTCTAGAGAGAGTGCTAACGTTGACACAAATGATATCATAGAAAATATAAAAAAATTAGGGGAGTTAAAAGATATGGGGATCCTTACGGAGAAAGAGTTTGAAGATAAGAAAAGAGAGTTATTGTCTAAGATATAACAGGGAGAATTGATATGAAAGATATAGCCGGAATCTTATTTTTAGCAGGCGGTGCTTATGCATTTGCAAAAACATTTTTTGGGCATAGATTGCCATTATCCTTGCAAGAGAATGCGGGATTGAAAATTATGGCTCTAATGTTTGCAAGCTTTATATTGATGTGGCTTGATTATTAAAACATGATAAAAGGGACTGTGATAAAATGTAGTTAGATTACATTTTAGTTACAGTCCTTTTTTATAGATAAATTTAATGTATACTACAGTACTGACGGCCTATCTCTCTCTATGGTATAATATACAAGACATGGAGGTATCTATGAAATTAACGCATTTTGATGAAGGTGGTAACGCGCACATGGTGGACGTATCTGCAAAGGATCACACGGAGCGCGTGGCCGTTGCAGAAGGATTTATTACCCTCAGTGAAGAAGCTTTCTATATTGTAGCCAGTGGAAATGTCAAAAAAGGCGATGTATTAGCGGTGGCACAGTTGGCAGCTATTATGGGTGCCAAGCAAACATCGAACCTGATTCCCTTATGCCATCCTTTGGCATTGACGAAGGTCAGTGTAGATTGCTCATTAGTAGAAGAAAAGCGAGCCGTGTGCATTCGTAGTACTGTGAAAACGACAGGTCCTACAGGAGTAGAGATGGAAGCTTTGACAGCTGTTCAAGTTGGCTTGTTGACAGTGTACGATATGGTGAAAGCCGTCGATAAAAGTATGACTATAGGCCCAGTATACCTTGTAGAAAAACAAGGTGGTAAAAGTGGCCATTTTAAGCGATGAAATGGTAGGTGGATGATGGAGATTGTATTAGTAGAACCGGAAATACCTGGGAATACAGGCAATATTGCACGGCTTTGTGCGGCCAATCATATGACACTACATTTAGTAGAGCCATTGGGATTTTCTTTGGATAGTAAATACTTAAAACGAGCTGGTTTAGATTATTGGCATTTAGTGGACGTGAAAATACATAAATCCCTAGAGGAAGTGTATGAACAATATAAAGATCGTCGTTTTTGGTATGCCACAACAAAGGCTGCCCATACCCATGCTGAGGTGCAATATGAAATTGGAGATATGCTCGTGTTTGGTAAAGAAACAAAAGGTTTGCCAGAAGAAATTGTGGCGGCCAATCCAGATACCTGCATTCGCATTCCGATGATTGATGAGGCACGGTCTTTAAATTTATCGAATGCGGTGGCAATCATTGCCTATGAAGGTATGCGCCAATTGGGGTTCCCAGATTTACAGGCGGTTGGGCCAGGAGTATCTATCGAGGTGTAATCTTTTGATAGTAGGTATTGGTTTATAGAAAATAGTAAATATAGTAAGTCTAATCATATGGTATAGCCTATATATAGTGAAATATCGTAGATTTTCACAGAATGAGCAAAGATTAGATAATATAGACTGTATAGCATACACAATATATGAAAGTATATAAGAATGAAATCCTAACAGGATTGAGGAGGAACTATGAATTACGATGTAGCTTATGAATTACAAAAAGCAATGCGCGATAGCGAAGAGTATAAAGAAATGATGGCAGCTCAAGAAGCCATTCAAGATGATCAGGCTGCAAAAGGCATGGTAGAAGAATTCATGTCTTTGCAAATGCAATTGGAATATGCAAAAATGGCTGATGTCCCTGAAGCGGAAGAATTATTGAAAAAATTAGAAGGATTATTGCCAATGGTACAAGCGAACTCTGGCGCTAATGCGTACTTAACAGCTCATGCACGTTGGACACAAGTAGCAAATGATGTGTATCGTATTATTAGTGAACCAATCACAGAAGGTATGAAAATTTTAGAAAAGGCAAACTAATATGAATACACTACTTGAAGCATTGCAGCAAGCTGTTTCTGCAGATAGAATCCAAGTAGATGCTGAGTTAGCGCCGTATACGACCTTTCAAATTGGAGGGCCCGCAGACGTGTTAATTCTTCCTCATTCAGTGAAAGAATTACAAGCTATTATGCATGTACTGCATAGCCATCAGGTAGAGCCTTTTGTATTGGGATTAGGTTCTAATGTGCTCATCCAAGATGGTGGAATGCGTGGCGTTGTGCTTTGCTTAAAAGAGCTACAAGAAGAAAAGCTCCGTGAAGGAACGCAAATCATTATGAGTGCAGGATTTACGTTGAAAGAAGTATCCGAATACGCCCAACGTGAAAGCTTAAGTGGCTTGGAATTTGCCATTGGCATTCCTGGTAGTTTAGGTGGAGCTGTATTCATGAATGCGGGTGCCTATGATGGCGAAATGGATCAAGTGGTAACTGGCGTAGATGCGGTCGATATGCAAGGGAACTTGCACCATTATAGTCGAGAAGAATTGCAGTTTGCCTATCGTCATAGCCGTTTTCACGAGAACCATGAAATCATCGTACGGGTGACGATGGAGCTGCAAGAGGGGAACCCAGCTGATATCCAAGAACGAATGGACGATCTCACTGAAAAACGGGAATCTAAACAACCCTTGGAGCATGCTAGTGCAGGTTCTACCTTCAAGCGCCCACCGGGATATTATGCAGGTACCTTGATTGACCAAACTGGATTAAAAGGGTTGTCAGTAGGTCCTGCAGAAGTATCTATGAAACATGCTGGATTTGTGGTGAATCGTGGAGGTGCTACAGCCAATGATGTACTCGGTGTGATTCACGAGGTGCAAAAGCGGATTCATGCAGTTCATGGAGTGCAGTTAGAACCAGAGGTGCGCATCCTAGGGGAATCTCGTGAACAAACGGGTTCTGTTGTCACCATTATAAGAGCTCAAGAAACAGATATTCCAGCATTGTCTAACTTGTGTGCAGACACATTTAGAGAAACTTTCAGTTATGACAATACAGAAGAGGAATTACAAGCCTTTTTTGATGAGGCCTATAATCATGATGTATTGAAACGTGAGTTGGACAATGATGAGAGCGAAACATATCTAGCTTACGTAGATGATGTGTTGGCAGGATATTTGAAAGTAAACTGGGGCGGGGCACAAACAGAGCGTAAATTAGAGAATGCCTTTGAAGTGCAGCGAATATACGTGCTGAAAGCATACCAAGGATATGGTGTGGGCAGAGCGTTATTCGATAAAGCTATGCGCATTGCTGAGTCAGGCGATTTTGCTTGGGCTTGGCTAGGTGTGTGGGAGAAAAATTATAAAGCACAACATTTTTATAAACGCTATGGGTTTGAAAAGTTTGGAGAACACAAATTCATTGTGACTCCAGAGAAGGTTGATATCGATTGGTTGTTGAAGAAATCTTTAGGATAAATCTTGACATATCCCTTGTGTTTTGAGTATAATATTTCGGTAAGCAATTTGTACGGACTTCCACTAGCCCCGGAAGGTGGCAATTGCTTCTGTTAATACATTCTTGTTATTAGGAGGAAAGCAGCATGAAAACTACATTTATGGCCAATGCGAACAATATTGAGCGCAAATGGTATGTTGTTGACGCTGAAGGTAAAACTTTAGGACGTCTTGCTGCCGAAGTTGCTAAAGTTCTTCGGGGCAAACATAAACCAACTTTTACACCACATGCAGACACTGGTGACCACGTTATCGTTGTGAACGCAGAAAAAGTGCGTGTAACTGGTAAAAAATTATTACAAAAAGAGTATTTCCGTCATTCTGGATATCCAGGCGGATCTCGTTTCACTACACTTGCTATGATGTTGGAAAAACATCCTGAACGCGTAATTGAAATGGCAGTTAAAGGTATGCTTCCAAAAAATAAATTGGGTGCACAACAATACCGTAAATTGAATGTATACGCTGGCGCTGAGCATCCACATGCTGCTCAAAAACCAGAAGTGTTAGAGTTAAATATCCGTTAATACCGGGAGGAGGAACAAATAATGGCAGTAGCACAATACTACGGCACTGGTCGTAGAAAATCTTCCGTTGCTAGAGTTCGTCTGGTACCGGGTACAGGTAAAATCACTGTAAACAAACGTGAATTAAATGAATATTTTGGTCGTCAAACTCTTGAGTTAATTGTTAAACAACCATTGGTGTTAACAAACACTTTAGAACAATACGACGTTGTGGCAACTGTTGCTGGTGGCGGCCCATCCGGTCAAGCTGGTGCAATTCGTCACGGTGTGTCTCGTGCATTATTAGAAGTAGATGGCGAACTTCGTCAATCTCTTAAAAAAGCAGGCTTCTTGACTCGTGACCCACGTATGAAAGAACGTAAAAAATACGGTCTTAAAAAAGCTCGTAAAGCATCTCAATTCTCCAAACGTTAATATTTGGCGATTGCAAATCCCAGTACCTTTATGGTACTGGGATTTTTTTGCATTTTAATAATGAGAGTTATTGAAAATAATATCCTTTTGATGTATAATAATGATAATGATAATGAAAGAAAAATCCATCCTGAGGTACGTATGAAAAAGGTAGAAACGCACAAAGGCAAACGTTGGAATGTTGCCGTTACACAAGAAGCAATTGAAACAAAATTGACCTCTGGATTATCTGTACACCCCATAGTTTCTCATTTATTGGCAAACCGTGGGATTACAACGGTTGAAGCAGGTCAAACATTTTTATATAGTACAATGGACGATTTGTTGGACCCTTTCACATTAAAAGGCATGCGAGAAGCTGTGGAAGAGATTGAAAGGGTGTTAGCATCTAATGGGTCCATTGTAATTTATGGCGATTATGATGTGGATGGAATTACAGCTACATCATTAATGTATCGCTTTTTTTCGCGCTTAGGTGCTAATGTAAGCTATTACATACCGGAGCGACAAAGTGAAGGATATGGCCTTAATTTAGAGGCTTTAGAATATTTGATTCAAGAAAAAACAGATCTAATCATATCTGTAGATTGTGGGATTAGTTCCTATGATATCGTAGAAGCTGTACGTGATCGAGTATCTATGATTATTACAGATCATCATACAGCACCGCCTCAAGTCCCACGGGCTACAGCAGTTGTGAATCACAAACAACCGGATTGCCCATATGAGGATAAAAACTTATCTGGTGTTGGTGTTGCTTTTAAAGTGTGCCAAGCACTGTGGAAACGCCGTACTGGTGAAGAATATGGTGATGATTTAGATATTGTAGCACTAGGTACTGTAGCAGATGTGGTGCCTCTTGTGGGAGAAAATCGTATTATTGTCCGCGAAGGGTTACGAAAAATGACGGAGAGCCCTAACTTGGGAATTCAAGCCCTGATAGAAGTGGCAGGTTTGACGGGAAAAGCTATTTCTGCAGGACATATAGGATTCACGTTAGCACCAAGGTTAAATGCGGCAGGTCGAGTGACCCATGCCACAAGAGCAGTAGAATTGTTAATTACAGATAGCTCGCAAGAAGCAATGGAAATTGCGGAAGAACTACAAGAAACGAATGCAGAGCGACAACAGATAGAACGAGCTATTTTTGAAGAAGCCTATCAGGCAGTACTAGCACAAGGGACATTGGCTGAGCAATGTATTGTGGTAGCAGGCGAGGGTTGGCATCCAGGGGTTATCGGTATCGTAGCCTCACGATTAGTAGAAGCTTTTTATAAGCCAACGATGGTCATCAGTATTCACGATGGCATAGGAAAAGGTTCTTGTCGAAGTATTGATAATTGTAATATTTATGATGTGTTGTGTTCGGCGAAGGATGTATTGATTCAATTTGGTGGACATTCACAGGCGGCTGGATTTAGTGTGAAGGCAGATCAGATTGATGCGTTACGAGACCTTGCGAGTGCCTATTGTCGTGAACATTTAGTAGATACCGATTATATTCCTATTGTAGATATTGATGGCATTGTATCTAGTGAAGATATATCCATCGATTTAATTGATCAAATTGCAACGTTAGAGCCTTACGGCATGGGAAATAGTACGCCGGTGTTTGCTATTCCAGAAATTGCCGTGCAGAATTTATATCCTATGGGCTTTCAGAAAAATCACTGTAAAATTGTACTGCAAGGTCAGCAAGGTCCTGTTGATGCCGTGGCATGGCAGGGGGAACATTATATGCAAGAAATTTTTGCAGATGATCCTGTGAAAGTAGCTTTTACCTTACAAAAAAATGAATGGCAAGGCACAGTACGCCCTCAATTGATTGTACAGGATATGAGCCCTCTGGAAGAGCAACGGGAACAGTTGACTGTGGAAGGCCTTCGCAAGATGTATGTGCTAGTCAAGAATGTGTTCCGATCTCCTACGGCACCGAAATATATTGTAGAGAGGGAAGCGTTAGAAGGAAAACCTCGCGAGATGACACCGCGAGAAGTGATGCTTTCATTAGAAGTATTTAAAGAGTTGGGAATTTTACAAGAAGAAGTCATAGAAGATGGACGACATGTATATCGATGGATGCAAGTCAAACAAAAATTGGAATTGCATACATCATTGACATTTATGAACTATAGTCAGGAGGGATCATAATGGTAAGTACTATGAGCAACCTTCATGAACATACATTTAATAAAGAGCGTGAATTTGGACAGTTCATGGATCGGGTGCAATCGTATTTGCCAAAAGAAGATTGGCCCGTCATAGAACGTGCATTTGCATTGGCTGATAAGGCCCATGCACCGCAAAAACGTGCATCAGGGGAACCCTATATTTTACATCCCTTGGGAGTCGCAACGATTTTAAGTGAATTGCAAATTGATCGGTCCACATTGGTATCAGCATTATTACATGATGTCGTAGAGGACACGGAAGTGACGTTAGACGATATGGAAGCTGAATTTGGCCCCGAGGTAGCTTTTTTAGTCGATGGTGTGACAAAACTGAATCAGTTTCAATACCAAACGAAAGAAGAACAGCAAATTGAAAATTATCGCAAGATGATTTTGGCCATGGCAAAAGATGTGCGGGTTGTTGTGATTAAGTTGGGCGACCGATTGCATAATATGCGTACGTTAAAGTATATGCGTCCTGACAAGCAACAACGTATTGCGCAAGAAACATTGGAAATTTTTGCCCCTTTAGCACATCGTCTGGGGATCTTTAATATTAAATGGGAATTGGAAGACTTGTCATTCCGCTATTTAGAACCTGAAAAATATTATGATCTTGTTCAGCAGATGAGTGAAAAGCGGCAGGCTCGTGAAAATATCGTTAATGATACGATGGATACCTTAAAAAAGGCATTAGAGACGGCTCATATTGCAGCAGATGTAAAAGGGCGTCCTAAGCATTTCTACAGCATTTATAAAAAAATGAAAAAAGACAATCGTGACTTGTCTCAAATTTATGATTTGTATGCTGTTCGTGTCATTGTAGATACGATTCCAGATTGTTACGCCGTATTGGGAACTGTACATAGTTTATGGAAACCATTGCCATACCGATTTAAAGATTATATTGCTATGCCTAAATCCAATATGTATCAATCGCTACATACTACGATTATTGGAACAATGGGGCAACCTGTGGAAATTCAAATTCGTACATGGGATATGCATCGTGTATCCGAATATGGTGTAGCGGCCCATTGGCGCTATAAAGAAGGTAATAAAGGTAAAGCAGAAGCTGACTTTGATGCCAAGGTAGGGTGGATTCGCCAAGTTTTGGAATGGCAAGATGGCAGTGATCCAAAAGAATTATTAAATGCTTTGAAACTAGATGTCTTTACGGGTGAAGTATTCGTATTTACCCCAAAAGGCGATGTGATGAAGTTACCGAAAGGGACGGTGCCACTTGATTTTGCCTATCGCGTTCACACAGATGTGGGGAATAAATGCGTAGGTGCTAAGATCAATGGGAAAATTGTTCCACTAGATTATGAGCTGCAAAATGGCGATATTGTAGAAATTGTTACGTCTAAAAATGGTAAACCTCGCTTAGATTGGTTGAATATTGTTGGTTCTACAGAAAGTAAAACCAAAATAAAAAATTGGTTTAAACGAGAAAATAAAGAAGAAAATATTGTTAAAGGCCGCGAATTACTAGAAAAAGAATCAAAGCGACTAGGTTACGATTGGAAAGAACTTACAAAGAGTGGGCGCTTAGAGAAAATCGCAAAATCTTTGAATGCCGGTGGTGAAGCGGAACTGTTTTCTGCCATTGGCTTTGGAGGCCTTTCTGTTAATACTGTACTGTTGCGGCTCATCGATATGCATAAGCAAGATGTTGCTAAAGAAGAGCAACGAAAAGATACGATGGCTGTTATCGATCGACTGAAAATACATCATGGGAAGTCGAAAAAAAACAGCAGTGGCGTATTAGTTAAAGGTGAGTCAGGAGTCATGGTACGTATGGCCCGTTGCTGTAATCCTGTTCCGGGTGATGATATTATCGGCTATATCACACGTGGCCGTGGTGTATCTGTTCATCGTGCGGATTGCACTAATATTGGACATACACCTGATGATGTGAATCGTATGATCGAAGTGGATTGGGAAGGCGCTACGCAGGAGCAGTTCCAAGTCAATGTGTCTGTACATGCCTATGATCGCAGTGGATTGTTGATGGAAGTGATGGCAGCCTTGTCAGAAATGAAGATTAACATATCTAATATCAATGCTAAAACGGATGATACAAAAGATGTGATAATCCATTTAATCTTGGATATTAAAGACCTATCGCAGCTAGACTATGTTATGACTAAATTGCGACGAGTCAAAGACGTGTATTCTGTGCATCGCGGAGGAAAAACATGAGAGCAGTAGTACAACGAGTGAGCTCTTCCTCTGTTACAGTGGAAGGCACTATCATTGGCAGTACTCAGCAAGGGTTGCTAGTATTGCTAGGTATTGCAGACGATGATACCTTGGAAGATGTGCAATATATCTGTGATAAGGTAAGCCATCTGCGAATTTTTGAGGATGACAATGACAAAATGAACCTATCGCTCCTAGATATAGGCGGCGAGGTTTGCGTAGTGTCACAGTTCACACTCTATGGAGATGCGCGCAAAGGACGGCGCCCCAATTTTATGAAAGCAGCAGCTCCTGACAAGGCAGAAGCTTTATACGCACGCACTGTGGAAGCTTTCAAAGAAAAGGGGATTCCAGTGAGTACTGGACAGTTTCAAGCTCATATGGAAGTAGCCCTTGTCAACGATGGGCCTGTTACGATTTTGTTAGATAGTCATAAAGAGTTTTAATGGAGTGTACAGATGAAGTTATATTATATGCCCTTAGGTGCGTATGGGACGAATTGTTATATTGCTCATAATGAAGCAGATAATACATGCCTTGTGACGGACCCTGGCGATGAGGGTGAAAAATTAAAAGAGATTCTTGAGAGTCATAATTTTAAAGTGAAGGGAATTTTATTGACTCATGGTCACAGTGATCATATAGGGGCCGTGCAAACATTGGTAGATGCTTATCATGTGCCTGTGTATATACATAAAGGTGATGCAGAGTATTTAGAAAGCGCAGAAGTAAATCTAAGCGCTCGTTCCGGTAGACCTATTACTGTACAAGTTGATGATGTACGCTATGTGAAAGAGGGAGATACGATCCCTCTGGGTGACACAGTGTTTACAGTCATAGAAACGCCTGGACATACACCAGGTGGTGTATGCTATTATACAGAAGGCACATTACTTGCGGGGGACACCCTATTTCAAGGCTCTGTAGGCAGAACAGATTTTCCTAATGGAGATTTTGAGTTGTTAAGTAAAGGCATCAAGGAAAAGCTTTATACATTACCAGATGATACAAAGGTGTATCCAGGACATGGACCGGAGACGACAATTGGTGAAGAAAAGCAGTATAATCCTTTTGTGCGATAGGTGATAGGATGGGAAAACAATCCATACAATATTGGCTGCGTTGTATTTTGCTAGTCTTAGCCACTATAGGAATCTCGATTGCCTTGCCTGTCGTTATGCCCTTAATAGTGGCCATTGTACTAACATTAATTTTGTGGCCTTTGGTAAATCTTACACAAGAAGGACTTCAAAAGTATTGGAAAGGCTGTCCTAGATGGATTGCCATCATTCCTTCCTTTGTGATTGTCATCTTGTTATCCTTCTTACTAGTACGTCATGTGATCGTGCCTGTGATTGGGGAATTAACAAAATTATTGGCAAATTTACCGTACGTACTCGACCAATTTGCTCTTGTGGTGAAAGGGCTACAAGGGGTGGATGGAGAAAGTATTATTCCTCATCAATTTGATGGTATTATCAACTCCACACTTATAAAAATTGGCAATTATGGTGTCGACTTAGCGCAACGAAGTGTGCTTGCTATTGTTTCTTTAGCCAGTACATTACTGCAGCTTTTATTGGTGCCAATTCTAACGTTCTACTTATTAAAAGATGGACGTGACATTAAAAAAGCAATTTTAGGAATCTTTTCAAAGCCTACCTCCACGCACTTGGAAGAAGTGGTGACAGATATTCATCGTACATTAGGAGGGTATTTGCGAGGTCAGTTGTTACTGGCAACCAATATGTTTTGCCTTACCTTCATTGCCTGTTATGTGTACGATTTACCATACCCATTGGTACTTGCCGTACTAGCAGGCATTGCAGAATGGATTCCTATTATTGGACCTTTCTTGAGTGCTGTACCAGCCATTATTTTAGGGGCTGTTATTAGTGGTCCTCTAGCAGTGAAAGTGGCTATTACATATGGTATTTTACAGTTGTTAGATGGACAAATTATTATGCCGAAAATTATGGGGCATGTCATAAAATTGCCACCATTAGTGATTATTACGGCAATTTTCGTGGGAGGCTATTTCTTTGGTATCATCGGTATGATGGTAGCAGTACCAGTTACGGCGACCACACAAATTATAGCGAAACGCTTATGGTATTTTAATACATATTATAGATTACAGAAAGAGGAACATCATGGATAAAACAACAGAAGTACAAGCAACAATGGACAAATTGAAAGAGCGCATTAAAGATAAAAAGTATAAATTGACTACACAACGTCAAATCATTTTGCAAACATTCATCGAAGCAGAAGAAAAACATCTCAGCGCAGAAGATGTGTATATTTTAGTGAAAAAGAACAATCCAGATATTGGATTAGCTACGATTTATCGTACATTGGATTTGTTCACAGAGTTAGATTTAGTAAAACGTTTAGATTTTGGTGATGGTCGTAATCGCTATGAATTAAATAGTGATGAATTTTCTCATTTCCACCATCATTTAATCTGCGTAAAATGTGGCTGTGTCAAAGAATTTGAAGATGATATGTTAGAAACATTAGAATCTATCATTGCTAAAAAATTAAACTTCCATACTACCGATCATCAATTGAAAGTCTATGGTTTCTGTGGAGACTGTCACGAAGCTGCCAAAGCATTAGAAGCTGAAAAGGGTCATGAATAATACATACCACTATGAAGGTCCTGTTGAGCTGGGTTCTATCGTAGCTCATCAGTGTGGAGCAGTGGGATTATTCTCGAATAAAGAAAATCCAGACTTTATGATTCATGTAACATCTATAGACACTGCTGACCATATTGATGCTGTAGAGGTGAAGGTGTTTTACCATACAGATGTTCAGTCGCAGTTGCATTGTGTTGATACAGCTGTACCATCAGAAATATATAAGGGCTATGTGCTAGTACGTTCTCTTTTTGGAGAAGATACTGTAGAGGGGCGTAAAGTCATAGGTCGTCAATTATTGACGCAACTGCGATTACTATTGGGGACTACAGAAAGTCTTTGGGGGACGCTCGTTGGTGTTAGACCAACAAAATTAACTCATAAATTATGGGACTCTTTGGGTTCGTTAGATTTAGTTCGTGATGAATTAGAAACAACGCATGGTATTAGTCCTCAGAAATGGAATTTATTGGAAACAGTAGTGAAGCAAGAACGCCTCTATGTGGAGCAAGCTACAGTGTCCCCTAAGGAAGTCAGTATGTACAGTGGGATTCCTTTTTGTGAAACTCATTGTACCTATTGCTCATTTCCCTATGGGCTTATCCAAGGGTATGGAAAGGTACAAGAGTTTGTTAGTGCCTATCTACAAGATATAGCGAATATGAACGAGTGCATTGCCTATCATGGGTTAGGAGTACAATCCCTATATATGGGTGGAGGTACACCTACTAGTTTAGGTGATGGTGACTTTCACAGGGTATTGCATTCCTTGCAAAAGTTGATTCCGACAGGTCATGAGTTTACCGTAGAAGCAGGTCGTCCAGACTCGCTGAGTCACAGTAAGATTACTTCTATGATAGAAGCGGGAGTGACGAGAATCAGTCTTAATCCACAGACAATGCAAGACGATATACTTCGCATCATAGGGCGAGGTCATACAGTACAGGATATCTTAACAATGTATGAATACATTGTTTCTTTTATGGATTGTTCGATTAATATGGACTTCATTGCCGGATTACCACGGCAGACCTTACAAGATATGGAAGAGAATGTGAAGTATATTGATCAGTTACGGCCACATAATGTGACGATTCATACATTGGCATTAAAGAAGGGAAGTCCTTTGTATGCCAGCTCCTATGCTCAGGAGATTCCTTCCGAGCATCTAGTGCAACACATGTTAGATAGCACTCATGAGGCTCTGTTAGGTATGGGATATATACCCTATTATATGTATCGCCAACAGTATATGGTAGGGCAAATGGAGAATATTGGCTATACCTTGCCTCACTATGAAAGTATCTATAATATACAAATGATAGAAGAACGCCAGTCTATACTTTCCATTGGTCCTGGTAGTGTATCGAAATGGATTGGTGGTCAAGATTTTAGACAAAAGAAACAATATATGCCGAAAGATGTAGATACATATATACAAGACATGAATCGGTTATTGGAAAAACGTAATACATTAAGTAAAGAACATTGGAGGGACAGCTAGTGGCTATTCAAAAACCAAGAGGAACACAAGATTTATTACCAAGTGTTCTTGGCAATTGGTATTATATTGAAAATACAATTCGTCGATTATGTAAGACTTACGGATTTGAAGAAGTTCGTACACCTATGTTTGAAGAAACAGGCTTATTTTTGCGTGGTATTGGGGAAACGACAGATATTGTGCAAAAAGAAATGTACTCCTTTCCTACGGGGGATAAAAAAGATCAATCCTATACATTGCGCCCAGAAGGAACAGCTTCGGCAGTACGTGCCTATTTAGAAAATAAAATCTATGGTCAAGAATCCATTACAAAATGGTTCTATATTGGGCCTATGTTCCGTCATGATAAGCCACAAGCAGGACGCTATCGTCAATTCCACCAATTTGGGGTAGAACTATTGGGTACACAAGCGCCAAGTGCTGATGCGGAATGTATCTCTTTGGTATTGCAATTATTACGTGATTTAGGTTTAAAAGATTTAAATGTAGAAATGAACTCTGTAGGGTGCCCAACATGCCGCCCTGCATACAGAGAAAAATTAATTGCTTTCTTTGAGCCTAAAAAAGAAGAATTATGTGAACTTTGCCAAAGTCGTTTGTACAAAAATCCATTGCGCATTCTTGATTGCAAAGAAGAAAAATGCCAACAGTTAGCGGTGGGTGTACCAGAGTTAAGCGATAATCTATGTGAAGAGTGTCAAGATCACTTCCATCATGTAAAAGAATATTTGACGGCAGCAGGAGAGAAGTTTACCTTAAATCCACGCCTAGTTCGTGGTTTAGACTATTATACAAAAACTGCCTTTGAAGTACAGTATACTCCATTAGGATCGCAAAGTGCTGTTGCAGGTGGTGGTCGTTACGATGGTCTAGTAGAAGAACTAGATGGTCCACATACACCAGCTGTAGGGTTTGCGATGGGGATGGAGCGCTTGTTATTGGCTCTAGAAAAACAAGGTTTGTTGCCAGAGCAACAACAAGAAGATTCTGTCTTTGTAGTAGCCTTAGGTGAAATGGCACAGAAGGAAGCTTTTAGAATTACAAATGCCTTGCGCAATGCTTATGTAAAGGCAGAAATGGAAGGCTCTGGTAAATCTATGAAGAGTCAAATGAAGTATGCTAACAAAATTAACGCAAAATATGTTATTATAATTGGTGATAATGAATTAGCTGAAGGTAAAGTCATCTTAAAATATATGGATACGTCTGAACAAGAAACAGTATCCTTAGCTGAGATTACAAACCGTATAACTGAATTAGTGAAAGGAAATTAGAATGGAAACTATGAAAGGTTTACACCGTACTCACCATTGTGGATTAATCGGTGCAGAACAAGTGGGAACAGAAGTGGTACTTTGCGGTTGGGTAGAGCGCCGTCGTGACCATGGTGGGTTGATTTTTATTGATTTACGTGATCGCTCTGGGGTGGTGCAAATCGTGGCATCTCCAGATCACAATATGGATTCTTTCCATAAAGCAGAAGATGTACGTAACGAATATGTGTTGTGCGTACGTGGCACGATTACAGAACGTGATGCAGCGGCTGTGAATCCAAACTTGCCAACTGGTAAGTTTGAAATGTACTGTGAAGAGTTGCGCGTATTGAATGCAGCGAAAACACCTCCATTCTATATCCAAGATAATATCGATGTAGATGAAAATATTCGTTTAAAATATCGTTATTTAGATCTTCGCCGTCCAGAAATGCAAGCGAACTTGATCTTGCGTCACAAAGTGACAAAAGCAATGCGTGACTTTTTTGATAACAATGGGTTCTTGGAAATTGAAACACCTATGTTGACAAAAAGTACACCAGAAGGGGCACGTGACTACTTAGTTCCATCTCGTGTGAATCCTGGTACATTCTATGCATTGCCACAATCTCCACAAATTTTTAAACAAATTTTGATGGTAGCTGGCTATGAAAGATATTTCCAGATTGTACGTTGTTTCCGTGATGAAGATTTGCGTGCAGACCGTCAACCTGAATTTACACAGCTCGATATTGAAATGAGCTTCATGGATCAAGAACAAATTTTGAATATGCAAGAGCAAATGATTGCCCATGTATTCAAAGCGGCACAAGATGTTGAGATTCCATTGCCAATGCCTCGCATGACTTGGGATGATGCGATGAACTTATACGGCTCTGATAAGCCAGATATCCGTTTTGACATGACTTTCACAGATGTAACAAACTGTGTGAAAGATACTGAGTTTAAAGTATTCCGTTCTGTTATCGACAACGGCGGTCAAGTAAAAGGTATCGTGGTGAAAGGTTATGCAGGGATTCCACGTCGTGAATTAGATGATTTGACAAACTTCGTAGGCATCTATGGTGCCAAAGGTTTGGCTTGGGCTTGCTTCAATGAAGATGGCACAATCAAATCTCAAATTATGAAATTCTTAGGCGAAGATACAGTGCGCAACATTGGTGCAACAATGAATGCAGAGCCAGGTGACTTGGTATTGATGATTGCAGATAAACCTGCAGTTGTAGCAAAAGCTCTTGGTGAATTACGTCTTGAAATGGGTAAACGTCGTGGCTTAATTGATGAAAATAAATTAGCCTTCTTGTGGGTAACAGATTTCCCTATGTTTGAATACGATGAAGAAGATAAACGCTTCGTAGCAATGCATCACCCATTCACATCTCCACGTGAAGAAGATATGGAATTATTAGCCACAGATCCAGGCGCTGTTAAAGCCATTGCCTATGACATGGTATTAAACGGCGTTGAAATCGGTGGTGGTTCCATCCGTATTTACCAATCTGATGTACAAGAAAAAGTATTCAATGCGATCGGCTTAAGCACAGAAGAAAGTCGTTCTAAATTCGGCTTTATGTTAGATGCTTTTGAATATGGTGCGCCTCCACATGGTGGTTGTGCCTTTGGTTTAGACCGTCTTGTTATGTTGATGGCGAAACGTCAATCCATCCGTGATGTGATTGCATTCCCTAAAACACAAAGCGCATCGGACTTGATGAGCCAAGCTCCATCTGAAGTAGCACCTAAACAATTACGTGAACTATACATCAAAACAGATGTGACAAAAGAAAAATTAGTATAATCGAATTTGTCCAATAGAAAATTGTTATACTTGTAAGGAAAGGAACGGTGTATTTCTTCTTGAAATGGCCGTTCCTTTCTGCTATACTATGGGTAAAGAAATTCCTGCTATGTGCGTGTTATATCGCAGTTTTGAGCCAACATTTTAATTTAGGGATTCTCGCTCTTGTGAGGGCGCTCTGCCTCTACGAGGACTGTAAACTTACGAGGAGGAAACCCACCTGCCTTTGCAGGATCAAAACACGGTATGGATACGGCATAGTGGGGCTTTTATATAACCGCCTAATGGTGGTTTATTTTTTTTGTATTAATAAGAACATATAGACTATATAACTAGATAATTGTATAATGAAAATACAGATAATAAAGGTATGTATGTTTGAGTTTTAGATGATTGTGTTTGTAAAATAGCAGTTTGGAAATACTACGAAAAAAACTTTAAATAGGGAGGTGTGAAGATGAATTTGTTTGAGACTATAGAATCGGTGGATCCCTTTGAGCCATTGGCAGTGCGTATGCGTCCAAGGACGTTAGATCATTTTTTTGGACAAGAGAAAGTGGTAGGTGAAGGGACATTTCTTCGATCTATGATTGAAGAAGATACGGTACCGTCACTACTATTGTATGGGCCATCGGGAACAGGGAAAACAACATTAGCTAAGATTATCTCAGAATTAACTAGTAGTCGATTCGTTATGCTCAATGCAACTAATGTTGGGATTGGAGAGTTGCGAAGCACAATAGAAGAAGCGGTACGGTTTCGTAACTCCTTACAGCAACGAACAATTTTATTTTTAGATGAAATTCATCGTTTCAATAAAAGTCAGCAAGATGTATTATTACCTTCCGTAGAAAGCGGACAAATTATTTTGATCGGAGCGACCACAGAAAATCCCTTTTTTGAAGTAAATCGCCCCCTATTGTCTCGGTTGCGTTTGATTACATTAGAACGATTACAACCCATAGCGTTAGTAGCTATTTTACGACGAGCATTGACAGATACAGAATATGGTCTAGGCAAGAAAGAGATTGTTGCTACAGACGAACTGTTGGAAGATATAGGCCGTTTTGTAGATGGAGATGCTCGCATGGCCTTGAATATTTTGGAACAAGTGGGGGCTATGGTTCGATCTCAAGGAGAAATTACTGTAGACATACTTGAGAAGGTGTTAGGTCGTAGGGTATACCGGTATGATAAAAAAGGTGATAACCATTATGATGTAATTTCTGCTTTTATTAAGAGTATGCGAGGTTCTGATCCAGATGCAGTATTGTATTATTTAGCACGCATGATTGAGGCCGGGGAAGATCCAGTATTTATTGCGCGGCGTATCATTATTTGTGCGGCAGAAGATGTAGGTTTAGCAGATCCACAAGCGCTCGTAGTGGCTAATGCAGCAGCGCAAGCCGCACATATGGTAGGATTACCAGAAGCGAGAATCATTTTGTCGGAAGCGGCGTTGTATATTGCATTAGCACCGAAGAGTAACTCTGCTTATGTGGGGATTGATAGGGCCATACAAGTGGTACGGCATAAGGAACAGGGAGAGGTACCGATGCATTTGCGAGATGCCCATTATGGTGGGGCTAAACAGTTAGGGCATGGTGTAGGTTATCGGTATGCACAAGATTATCCGAATGGATATGTACAGCAACAATATTTACCGGATAATTTAGCAGGTGAAATGATGTATACTCCATTGGACCGTGGCTGTGAAAGAGCGTTAATTGAACAATGGGAAGATAGGAAACAATCGAAATAATAGAAACTCTCTAGAAATGTATTTGTACCAACTAATGTTGAGGTTTTTCGATATACTTTCATAGGTGAAAATGGTATAATTAAGTGCTAAGGTATATGATAGGAACGGAAATGTGGAGTGTAATATGGCTGAGGAAAAGAAAGGTAAACAGAAGATACAATCGAAACGATCGAGCACAGGAAGAAGCTCTAAGACGGAACGTAAGAGTACTTCAAACAACGTGAAGCCTACGAATCGTACAGAAATAAAGGGGCTCCTAGTGATGGCTTTTGCTATTGTAGGCCTCATCGGTATGATGGGCGTCGATACAGGCACCTTGGGAAGTGTCATTAGCGGTATTTTTACCTATGGGTTCGGCCTAGGTGGATGGGCTGTAGCAGTATGGCTTCTCTACAATGGCTGGTGCTGGTTATATAAGGGGAAACTAGCTTCTGTTACGAGAAAAGGTCTTTTATATACAGTTGTATTGCTAGTAGTTATGGTGCAAATGGTATTGTGGAAAGTACCAGCCGGTGATGAGTTAGCAACCACTGCATTAGCAGATAATGGAGGCGTTATAGGGGGCCTCTTTGGTATGCTATTTAGAAAACTCTTAGGGGATATGGGTGGCATTTTTGTAACGGCTGTCATTGCCATATTATGTATACTTGGGGTGACTAGGTTATCCCTTCGCCAGGGCCTTCATAAAGCGAAAGACACAGCTAGTATAGGGTTGGAAATAGCGCAAGAAAAGGCAAGTGAAACAGCGACGGCTATTCGTGAGCAAGTACATGAATGGAAAGAAGAATGGCGTGAAGAACGTCGTAAAGCCTATGACCGTGAAAAGGATATGCGTTACCCTAAAGACAAAGATACAACGTCTGATCTAGAATCCGAAGGATCTGTAGGTATAGAGGCAGAAGATGCTGATAGTACGTCAGTTACGACTGTAGTGGAGTTGGCAGAACATGGTGATGGAAGTATAGAGGATACTGCTACAGTAGAACCAATGCAGTCTAATACAGAAGTAATAATGGATCCTAATCCTGTGGAAGACGATGATGAAGATAGCTATATTCCTGAATTGGAACCTCGTGAAGATGAAGTTACAGATGATTTCTCATCAAATGATACATCAGGAGATATCTATAGCACCGATGTAGATGAAGAACCGTATGGAACAGAGAGATCTACGACATTAGATCCTATCACTCCGCCATCATTTTTACAGGCTACAAATTATGTAGAGCCTTTGGTGGAAGTGCCAACGATAGAAACAACCAAAGAGGATACTGCTGCTGTAGCGGTGAGTATAGATGGAGTGGCTCGTCCACGGACGATTGAAAAGCCATATCAATACCCTCCGTTAACGATGCTTTCACAAGGAAAATCAAACCCTGTCACAAGTGAAGAAGTGGCTCATAATGCGGTATTATTGGAAGAAACATTAGATAATTTTGGCATTACCGCAAAGGTTGTCAATGCTACGCAAGGCCCTACGGTGACCCGCTATGAATTAGAGCCTGCAAAAGGGACAAAAGTAAGTCGTATTATGGGACTACAAGATGATCTGAAAATGAGCTTAGCCGCTGTTGATATTCGTATGGAAGCACCTATACCAGGAAAGTCTGCAGTGGGTATTGAAATTCCCAATAAAAATGTATCAGCTGTACATTTACGAGATGTACTTGACTGCGAAGAGTTTCAACAAGCTAGTGGTGGTATTCCGGTAGGCCTTGGTAAAGATATTGCGGATATGCCGGTTATAACGGACTTGGCTAAAATGCCTCATTTATTGGTAGCAGGTTCTACAGGATCTGGTAAATCGGTTTGTGTGAACACACTGATTTCTAGTATCTTGTTTAGCCGCAAGCCTGATGAAGTAAAGTTGATTTTAGTAGATCCTAAAATGGTTGAATTATCTGTATATAATGGTATTCCTCATTTGATGCTGCCCGTAGTGACAGATATGAATAAGGCTGCTGCAGTGCTTCGCTGGGCGGTCCGTGAAATGGATGCTCGTTATATGACATTGGCTACTGCGGGTGTACGTAATGTGGCAAGCTATAATAAACAAAACCCAACCAAAGCAATGCCATTAATTTTAATTATTATCGACGAATTAGCGGACTTGATGA
The DNA here is from genome assembly GCF_003992255.1 of Veillonella sp. CHU110. NCBI lineage: Bacteria > Bacillati > Bacillota > Negativicutes > Veillonellales > Veillonellaceae > Veillonella > Veillonella sp. CHU110. The sequence goes on from NZ_RQVA01000002.1 coordinate 101,008, forward strand.
TGACAAATCCTGATGTGGAAGAGTCTATTGACCGTTTGGCTGCCAAAGCACGTGCTGCAGGTATCCACATGGTATTGGCAACGCAGCGCCCGTCGGTAGATGTGATTACAGGTAAAATTAAAGCCAATGTGCCGAGCCGTATTGCTTTTACAGTAGCCACTCAAATCGATTCTCGTACCATTCTTGACCAAGCGGGGGCAGAACGCCTCTTGGGTCGTGGCGATATGTTGTTCAATCCAATTGGAGCGAATAAGCCAATTCGGATCCAAGGTGCTTTTATTTCTGATGAAGAAGTAGAAGAATTGATTGCCTTTGTGAAAGGTCAAGGACAGCCTGAATATGATGAGGCTATGATGGCTGAAACAGATAGGAGTGCTGAAACTTCAGATGCTGTGAGCACTGATGAAGAGCAGGATGAATTGTTAGAACGAGCTGTACAAATTGTGTTGGAACAGCGAAGTGCTTCTGCTTCTATTTTGCAACGTAGATTGCGTGTAGGTTTTTCTAGAGCTGGTCGTTTAATCGATACGATGCAAGATATGAAGATTATTGGACCACCTACGAATAGTAGTAAAGGTCGAGATATATTAATGGGAGAAGATCAAATTCGAGAATTATATTTCCCCAATTTTACAGTAGATTAGAGTAGTGTGCCATTTGCGTTATGTAGATGGCACCTATATATATAGGAGGTTCTATGGCATCGATTGGCGAAGAACTTAGACGAGAGCGTCAGCGACGCGGATACACATTAGAACAAGTAGAAGATGTATTACATATAAAAGTAGCTTACTTACATGCGTTGGAACATAATGAGTTTAACCAGATACCAGGAAGTATTTATATAAAAGGCTTTATCAAAAACTATAGTGAATTTTTAGGAATTGATAGTCGGAGAATGGTAGATGCTTTTAAAAATAGTATTGGTGAGTCATTAACGATTCCTAAACGAAGAATATCTGCTAAGGGACAAGATAAGTCAGAGATAGGACGTGAACAAGACATATTAGAAGAGCCTAAGCAACGATTGACGTACCAAGGAAGACGAGCGAGAAGACAACGTACATTGATGAAGGAACGTATTATACTAGCAGTTTTAGTACTCATCATTGCCCTTTTCTTAGGTTGGCTATTTTTCGTGTAATACAGTATAAGGAATCGTATGAAAGAACAATATTTAATTACTACGAAAGCAGAAATGGATGCACGAGGGTGGGCAGAATTAGACTTTGTCATTATTAGTGGCGATGCCTATGTAGACCATCCTTCGTTTGCGCCGACTGTGATTGGTAGATTATTAGAATCCCATGGATATCGAGTGGGAATCATAGCTCAGCCTGATTGGAATGATGTGAATGCATTTAAAGTACTGGGAAAGCCAAGATTAGCATCTTTGGTGACAGCAGGTAATTTAGATAGTATGCTCAATAAATTTACAGCAGCCAAAAAACATCGTCGTGATGATGGCTATTCTCCAGGCGGAGAATCAGGACGTCGACCAGATCGAGCAACGGTAGTATATGCAAACCGTATGCGAGAAGCTTTCAAGGGTGTGCCGATTGTCATTGGTGGTATCGAGGCGAGTTTGCGACGATTTGCCCATTATGATTATTGGTCAGATACAGTTCGGCGATCAGTGCTCATTGATAGCAAGGCAGATGTCCTTATCTACGGTATGGGTGAAAAGCAAATTGTTGCCTTAGCAGAGGCATTGGATACAGATAAACTTGGAAAACAATTACCGACTATCAAAGGTATTTGCTACGTGGCGAATGAAATCCCAGAAGGAGCCATTGAATGTCCTTCTTATGAAGCTATTTCCACAGATAAAAATACCTTTGCAAAGGCGTTTAAAATACAATTTGATGAACAAGATCCATACTATGGAAAAGCTGTTGCACAAGGTCATGGTAATCGATATGTAGTGCAAAATAGCCCAGCCTTACCTCTCACACAAGAAGAGATGGACCATGTGTATAGCTTGCCGTATATGAGAAAGTGGCATCCTATGTACGATGGGGCTGGTGGAGTGCCGGCCTTAGCAGAAGTGCAGTTTAGTATCACCAGTCATCGCGGCTGTTTTGGTAGCTGCTCTTTCTGTGCCATCACAAGTCATCAAGGACGAATTATTCAAAATCGTAGCCACGAATCTATTGTAGAGGAAGCTAAGAGAATGACGACGATGGATGGCTTTAAAGGATATATTCATGATGTAGGGGGACCTACTGCTAATTTCCGTCATGTAGCCTGTGAAAAGCAATTAAAAGTAGGTGCTTGTAAAGGGAAAACATGCGCAGCGCCCAAAGCATGTCCTCAATTAAATACAAATCATGATGACTATGTGAGCATTTTGCGTAAGGTCCGTAACGTAAAAGGTGTAAAGAAAGTATTTGTTCGTTCTGGACTTCGCTATGACTATGTATTGGATGATAATAACAAAGAGTTTGTAAAAGAACTTTGTGAGCATCATGTAAGTGGTCAACTCAAGGTGGCCCCGGAACATGTGTCAGAACATGTGACGACCATTATGGGAAAAGCGAATAAAAGTTACTTTTTAAAATTTAAATCTTGGTTTGATGAGGCGAATCGCAAATTAGGTAAACAACAATTTTTGGTACCTTATTTTATGAGCTCTCACCCAGGATGTACCTTAGAGGATGCTATTGAATTAGCTGAATTTTTGCGTGATCAAAATATGACACCAGAACAGGTACAAGATTTTATTCCTACACCCGGTAGCTTATCCACAGCCATGTATTATACAGGGATCAACCCTCTCACAGGGGAACCTGTCTATGTGGCTAAAAAAGGTAGAGATAAAGCTATGCAACGGGCGTTGATGCAATATAAACGAGAAGAAAATTACGATCTTGTCAAAGAAGCCTTGCTAAAAGCGAATCGAAGAGATTTAATTGGATTTGGACCACTCTGTTTAATTCCTCCTAGATATATTAAGAGAAATTCAGCCACATCGAGACAGCAACAAACTTCACATGATGGGAAATATGCAAGCGGTGGAGGCGTTCGAAAAGGAATGTCTAAAGGGGGACAAAAGAAAAATAGTGGTTCTAAAATTGGTATAGGTGTAAGGAAAAAGAAGAAGTAAGGATAGAGGAATTTCAGATATGTGTCGCTAATACTTAAAAGGGGGTGAATCTATGAAACGAGTGCGATTGGTTTGTATCTTTATAATAGTCTTGGGAGGACTCTTTGGAGCAGGCCTGTGGCTAAGTGAATTGAAGCAAGCCGATGCAGATCATTTGGTGGTGCCAACTCGGTCGGAACTGACTGTATATACAGATGGTGATCCTGACTTGATGATGGCGATTGGAAGAGCCTATGAAAAAGAAGCCCAAGTTAAAGTTCATATGATTCCTATAGGTCAAAAGCAAATGGGGACTCGATTAGCTTTGCCAGAAGGAGAGCAACAAGGAGATCTAGTTATCTCTACTGTGCCTAATCTAGGACAAGGTGTCACGCATGGAGCGTTTCATAGATTGCCTGCAAATATCACTCAAAATGTAGAGGATACCTTTCATGGAACCAATGAACAGTGGGTGGGTATATGGTATGATCCGTATGTATTTGCAGTCCATAATGATTTTTATAATGCTAAAGGGAAATACGTCAATACATGGTTTTCTTTGGCCTATACAGGACCTTGGCGCATTGCAGTGACAGACTTTGTGGCGGATGAACGGGCAATTACATTGCTAAATACCTTTGGTGGTATTTATGGACAAGAAGGAGCTATATCGTACTTTGACAGTTTGCGACCGCACATTGTGCAGTATGCAAAGGAATTACCATCTCCTGTGCGTATGGCAGCTATCGGTGATGTTGACATTGGCGTTGGTAGATATTCTGATGCCAAATTATATGAAGTTCATAAATATCCTCTGACTATACTATATCCTAGAGAGGGTACGCCCTATGATATGATGGGGGTTGCCATTTTAAAAGGCACTACGAATGAAAGTGAAAGTAAAGCCTTTATTACATGGTTGCTTTCAGAGCGACTACAAGCCATATGGAAAGATAACGATGTGCATTATATAGCAACGATAGATACAATAGCATCTCATAAGGATAGGCAAGGGAATCCGTTAGTATTGTGGACCGGTGGTATTGCACAGGCAGAGGAAACAAAATTATTACAAGAATGGATACGACAAGTGCGTTTTAGAAAGGATACACCATGAGTAAGTTGTTAGGTTATATTAGTTTAGGTTGCGCCAAGAATTTGGTGGATACAGAGGTGATGCTAGGAGCTTTACAAGATAATGGCTATGAAATCACAGAAGAGTTAGAAAAAGCAGAAATAATTATTATCAACACATGCACATTTATCGAGAAAGCAAAAGAAGAATCGATTAATACTATATTAGAGGCTGGTCAATACAAGCAATATGGAGACTGTAAAGGTCTTATCGTGGCGGGCTGTTTAAGTCAGCAATACCAAGAAGAATTGTTTACAGAAATTCCAGAAATTGATGCCCTCATTGGTACAGGATCTTGGAATCGTATTATGGAAGCTGTGGAGGCTATTCAAAATGGTCAACGTATTTGTATCATGGATAGTATGACAAATATGTATGATGAAGGTATGCCGCGTATGATGACGACACCGGATTACAGTGCGTATGTAAAAATCTCTGAAGGATGTAATAATGGCTGTACGTTCTGTATCATCCCAAAAGTGCGTGGGGCCTATCGTAGTCGTTCTATAGAGTCCATTGAACGAGAAGTGCAACAGTTGGCAGAAGCAGGCGTGAAAGAAGTCGTATTAATTGCCCAAGATACTACGTACTATGGAGCTGATTTGAACAATGGTACACCGTTGCTTTCAGAGCTGTTGAAACGGTTGGCAAAAATTGATGGTATCGAATGGATTCGCATGTTGTACTTGTATCCAAAACATTTCTCTGATGAATTGTTAGAAACAATTATGACAGAACCAAAGGTGTGCAAGTATATCGACATGCCACTACAGCATATTAACAATACTGTGTTACAACGTATGAATCGTAAGGATACACGGGAAAACATTGTGGCCTTATTACATAAAATTCGCAATCGCAGTGAACATATTACATTGCGCACATCCCTTATTGTAGGTTTCCCTGGAGAAACGGAAGAACAATTCCAAGAATTGGCAGATTTTGTCAAAGACATCCGCTTTGATCATATGGGTGTATTTACTTATTCCCAAGAGGATGGCACACCAGCGGGTATGATGGAAGACCAAATTCCAGAGGAAGTGAAAGAAGAACGATACCATACATTAATGGCGATCCAAGCACAAGTCTCAGAGGAACATAATCGTGACTTAGAGGGAACGATTCATCAAGGTATGATAGAATCTATCGATGAAGTAGAGCCAGGTAAGTTTTTGGCACGAGGTCGTCTACAAATGCAGGCTCCTGACGTGGATGGCAACATGTATGTAGAAGATGTAACTGGACTGTCTGAAGGCGATATTGTGACTGTAAAAGTATCACAAGGTTTCGCTTATGACGTGGTAGTAGAAACTGTATAGGATGGTGATAGCATGATCGTAGAATTAATCTCTACAGGATCGGAATTATTACTAGGACATATTGTCAATACAAATGTAAAATGGCTTAGCGAAGAATTGAACAGTCGGGGCTATTCTGTGTCATACCAAACGACGGTAGGGGATAATCCTGAGCGTATGAAAGAAGTGTTTCAGAGAGCAGGGGAGCGAGCAGATATTGTGATCAGTTCTGGAGGCTTAGGTGCAACCCAGGGAGATATTACTCGTAAATCCTTAGCAGATGCGCTAGGATTGCCTTTGGTATTTCATGAAGAAGCAGGTCGTGAGGTAGATTCCTTTTATGAGAAACAAGGTAGGGTGAAACCTTACGAATCTGACCGAGATCGGTATTTACCAGAAGGGGCGAAGGTATTACATAATCCAGTAGGAGTAGCACCAGCAGTAGTAGTGGAGCAGGATAACACGGTATATATTTTATTACCAGGTCCTCCATCAGAATTACAAGGAACTTTTGTAGAAAGTGTGAGCCCCTTTTTAGAACAACGCTTTGGACAACAAGGAATTATCTATTCTGAGCGGTATGCTGTGTATGGATATCGTGAAATGCAACTCGAGACGCTGTTGCAAGACTTGATTCAGAATCAGCAGAACCCAACTATAGCACTATTGATCAAACCAGGATATATTGAAATTCGTTTAACTGCAAAAGGCGAATCAAAAGTAGACTGTCAAGAGAAATTAGGTCCATGGAGATCTATCCTCTTAGAACGTTTGAAAGATATCCGTAGTTTAGATACATCGGTGTTGGAAGACTTTCACAAGTTGGCTGTAGAAAGAGGCGTTACCATAGGAACTGCTGAATCTTGTACAGGCGGCCTAGTAGGAAAAACATTGACTGACTTAGGTGGTAGCAGTGGATATTATCAGGGTGGTATTATTTCCTATGCGAATACGGTGAAAGAACAAGTATTAGGCGTATCATCAGATACATTGGCAGTACATGGTGCTGTCAGTGAAGAAACCGCTACAGAAATGGTAGAAGGTGTATTTCGTGTATTACATACAGACTATGCTATTGCGACCACAGGGATAGCAGGTCCCGGCGGTGGCAGTCAAGAAAAGCCAGTAGGTCTTGTGTATATCGGTATTGGTGCACCACGAGGTATTACTGTACATAAAGAGATATTTATAGGGGATCGTGACAGTATCCGTAAAAGTGTAGCGGAACGAGCGATTCAATATGTATATAAAGAATTAATAGAAAGGTAGAACAATGGCAAAGGATAAAGCAAAAGAAGCAGCAATTGATATGAAAAGTGGATCTCAAGAAGATCGTATGAGAGCCTTAGAAGGGGCTTTAAAACAAATTGAAAAAGATTTCGGTCAAGGTGCAATCATGCGCATGGGCGAAGCGGCTGATAAAATGAACATTGAAGTCATTTCTACAGGTGTGTTGGCCTTGGACTTGGCAGTTGGTGTAGGCGGATTCCCACGGGGCCGTATTATTGAAATTTATGGACCAGAATCTTCTGGTAAAACTACGGTGGCTTTACATGCAGCAGCAGAAGCGCAACGCAATGGTGGCGTTGTTGCCTTTATCGATGCGGAACATGCCTTAGACCCTGTGTATGCGAAAAAATTAGGTGTAGATATCAATAGCTTGTTGATTTCCCAACCAGATAATGGTGAACAAGGATTAGAAATTACTGAGGCTTTGGTTCGCTCTGGTGCAGTAGACTTAATCGTTGTGGACTCCGTAGCGGCCTTAACACCTAAAGTAGAGATTGATGGTGAGATGACAGATGCTCACGTTGGGGTACATGCGCGTTTGATGAGTAAAGCATTGCGTAAATTAACAAGCTCCATCAGTAAAACTAGAACGGTTATTATCTTTATTAACCAATTACGTGAAAAAGTAGGCGTTATGTTTGGTAACCCAGAAACAACTACGGGTGGTCGTGCTTTAAAATTCTACTCTACTATCCGTTTAGATGTACGTAAAGGGGAAGCGTTGACTTCTGCTAAAGAACATGTAGGTAACCGTACAAAAGTAAAAGTTGTGAAAAATAAAGTAGCCCCTCCATTCAAAGTCGCAGAATTTGATTTGATGTTTGGGGAAGGTGTTTCCTATGAAGGTACATTGATTGATATCGGTGCCAATATTGAAGTGATTAAAAAGTCTGGTGCCTGGTATTCTTATAATGGAGAACGTATGGGTCAAGGTAAAGAAGCGGCTAAAGTATTCTTGAAAGAAAACCCTCAAATTGCCCAAGAAATTGACTCTATCATTCGTGATACATTAGCAGCGGAACCATTGAATGTCCTTGGACATGACGATGAAGCTGATGCAGTTACTGATACAGTGGCAGCAGATATAGAATAATGGCATTCTCTAGAAGTGGTGATAAGGATTGGAATTTCTCTAGTGCTTTAGATCAGGCTTTGCGTTTATTGTGCCCCAGGTCGTTAAGTACTCTGGAATTACGACGTAAATTATCACAAAGGTCCGTACCCAGTGAACTCATTGCGGAAGTGGAAGAAAAATTAATAGAATTGTCGTACTTGGATGATGATGAACTAGCAGAAGAAGCCTTGCGATCGTATATAGAGGCTGAAAAATATAGTACTTATTATATCCGTGAAAAGATGCGTGAACGAGGGTTGGACGTGTCTTGCATATTAGATGACTATGATGAATGTTCGGTGGCTGTCAATTTGCTAGACCAACGATTTTCTATTTCTGATGAAAGTTTACTAGAAGAAATAGAACGCGGCGAAGCGGAGAAGCTGAATAAGAAAAAAATAATTTATTTTTTAAAGAACAGAGGATTCGCTGTGAGTACAATTCAAAGTATATGTCATGAATGGAGCCCCTACCTTGAGTAGGGGCTTTATCTTGACATTCCACTGTGTATGGACTACAATTATAATAGCCTTAATAATAAGCAAAATAAAATTTAAAAAAGCAAAATGGGCGAGAAACCGGGGAAGCGGATGTATCGACTTCTCCTTTTTTTATGCATGTAGGAGGTGAAAACGATTTTAGAATACAGCATTATTGCCGTAGTAATGGTATTAGTTGGTCTTGGAGTAGGCTATTTATTGCGTCGCAATATTGCAGAAGGTAAGCTGAATAAGGCTGAGACAGAAGCGGCACGAATTGTGGCAGACGGAGAGCGTTTAGCAGAGTCTAAGAAAAAAGAAGCATTACTGGAAGCAAAAGAAGAAATTCACAAATTGCGCGCTGATGTAGATAAAGAAAATCGGGATCGACGTAATGAGTTACAACGTCTTGAACGACGCATATTGCAAAAAGAAGAGCAATTGGACAAAAAGCTTGATAGTATTGAGCGTAAAGAAGAGTCCTTACATCATAAGGAACGCAATTTAGAAAAAGCGGAAGAAAAAATCGAAGTATTACATCAACAACAAATGGAAGAGTTAGAACGTATTTCTAGCTTAACATTTGATGAAGCAAAACAAATTTTGCTTACAAAAGTGGAACAAGAGATTCGTCATGATACTGCTGTGATGCTCAAAGAATTAGAGCAACAAGCAAAAGAAGAAGCAGAAAAAAATGCTAGAGAAATTATCTCTATGGCGATTCAACGATGTGCGGCTGATCATGTAGCAGAATCTACTGTATCAGTAGTTACATTACCTAATGATGAAATGAAGGGCCGAATCATTGGTCGTGAAGGCCGAAACATTCGTGCTTTAGAAACACTGACTGGTATCGATTTAATTATTGATGACACACCAGAAGCTGTTATCTTATCTGGATTTGATCCGATTCGTCGCGAAGTAGCTCGCATTGCATTGGAGAAATTGATTGTAGATGGACGTATCCATCCAGCTCGTATTGAAGAAATGGTTGAGAAAGCTCGCCGTGAGGTGGAAAACACAATCAAAGAGGCTGGTGAACAAGCTACATTTGAAGCTGATGTACACGGTTTACATCCAGAAGTAATTCGTACACTTGGTAGATTGAAATATCGTACAAGCTATGGACAGAATGTGTTAAAACATTCTGTTGAGGTATCTCATTTGGCAGGCATGATGGCAGCAGAATTAGGCTGTGACGTTGTGTTAGCTAAACGCGGTGGTTTGTTACATGATATTGGTAAAGCCTTAACTCATGAAATTGAAGGATCTCATGTAGAAATCGGCGTAGATATCGCCAAGAAATATCATGAAAGTGCATTAGTACAAAACTGTATCGGTGCTCATCATGGTGATGAAGAGTTCAAATCTGTAGAGGCTGTGTTAGTGGCAGCAGCAGATGCTATTTCTGCAGCGCGTCCAGGTGCACGCCGTGAAACATTAGAAAATTATTTGAAACGATTATCTAAGTTAGAAGAGATTGCAGAATCCTTTGAAGGCGTTGAAAAATGCTTTGCTATCCAAGCAGGTCGCGAGATCCGCGTGATGGTAAAACCTGATAAAGTAGACGATGTAGAAGCTAACTTATTAGTGCGTGATATTATAAAACGCATTGAAAACGAATTAGAATATCCAGGACAAATAAAAGTTGTGGTAATTCGTGAAACACGAGTCGTAGATTACGCAAAAAAATAATCTGCATAAGTGGTTGGAGCAGCCTCGGCTGCTCTAACTTCTTTTTTTTCAGAGTATATAAATTTTGCATATATATTGTGAAGAAAAAGAAAGCACCACAAGTAGGAGTTTTTCTGTTGATGTAGAATACTATTAAATAGGGAAAATTAAAATTTTGTAATCCGTATAGTCGATAATTTAGGAGAATGACATGAGCAAGTTTTTTAGCGATGAAATAATTGAACAAGTCAAAGATGCTAATGATATTGTATCTGTCATTTCTGAGCATATTTCACTTAAGAAAAAGGGGAAAAATTACTGGGGCTGTTGTCCATTTCATAATGAAAAGACGCCTTCCTTTAGTGTGACCCCTGAAAAGGGCTTTTTTTATTGCTTTGGTTGTCGTGAATCAGGTAATGTTATTAGCTTTCTGATGAAATATGATAATTTAACATTCCCCGAAGCTATTGAGCGGTTGGCGAATCGTGCGAATATCGCCTTACCAGAACGCAATGTATCTTCGGCAGAGCGAAAGCGCATGGCTCATAAAGAGTTACTCTATGAAATCAATGAACTAGCGGCTACGTTCTTTCATAATTGCTTAATAAAAACAGAATTAGGTAAGGAGGGCCTCGAGTATTTGTTGCGTAGAGGTCTTACGATGGATACCATAGAAAAGTTTCGACTTGGGTTTGCCCCAGATGGGTGGGATAAACTGTATCATGCCTTTACAGGACGTGGGATTGATGCCAATGTCCTGGTAGAACTAGGATTGTGTCGCAAGAATGAGCAGCAGAAAATCTACGACTATTATAGAAAACGGGTTATGTTTCCTATTATGGATGCAAAAGGACACGTATTAGGATTTGGAGGACGTGTATTAGATGACAGTAACCCCAAATACTTGAACTCTCCCGAGTCAGAGATATTTAATAAGGGGCATCTATTATTTGCATTTAATCAATCGTACCGTACCATTCGAGAAAGAAAGCAAGCCATTCTTGTTGAAGGGTATATGGATGTGCTGAGTGCTCACAATGCTGGCATTACCAATGTGGTGGCCTCTTTGGGAACGGCTTATACAAAAGATCATGGTCGTTTATTAATGCGTCAAGCTGAAGAAATTGTATTGGCCTATGATATGGATGGAGCTGGTCGAACTGCGGCAAAGCGTGCTATAGAACTACTGCAAAATACAGAATTTTCAGTAAAAGTCTTATCTATGCCAGATGGTAAGGATCCTGACGAATATATCAAGAATCATGGGGCACAGGCATGGCAAGAATTGGTGGATGCAGCGCCTAGTGATTTTGAGTTTTTACTGAATGAAAGTTTAATACATCATGATACGAATTCACCAGAGGGAAAACGGGCTGTGTTAGAAGAGCTATTTCCGTTCATTGCAGGGCATGAAAGCCAGGTGCGACGCGAGGAATATTTAAAAGCATTAGCCCTTCCACTATGGATGGATGTGAGTACGATTCTTACCTACTTTAGACAGTTCGCTCGTCAGGGAAAAATAGAAGTAAAACAGCAGGTGCAAGCGCCTAAACAGGAAACGTTTACCGACGAAGAGGAATTGCTGTATTGGGCAGGTAGGGATAAGGATATCTATGCACTAGTGCACCAATACATTAGTGAAGAGGACTTAACTAATCCTTTTAATATTACGTATTATAAAGGGATTGGAAAGATTGTTGAAAGTGGAGAAGAACTTTCAGAGGTGGCATTAGAAGCACAGTTAGATACAGAGTCATGGCACTTATTTGGTAAGTGGTCTGTTCTTATCGAACGGGAAATGAGAGAAGACATATTACATGGACTCATCCGCAGTGTACGTTTGAAATCACTGCGCAATCAGTATAAGGAACATAGTCGATTAGCGGATCAGTTAAGCCGATCCAATGATCCAAGATTTATAGAAGAATTACGCATATGTCAGGATTTACAGGAATTAATTAAACAGTGGTCCGCATAGAATGAAAGGAAGAGCATCGTGGCAAAGAAGAAAAAAGAATCGCAAGTGCAAGAAATTATAGCGATCCTATTGGAGAAAGCAAAGAAAGAAGGGGCTATTACATCTAAACAAATTTCTGATGCTCTTTCGGAGCAAGTGGAAGTAACAGCTGAACAACTAGATGGTATGTATGCAGTATTTAATAATTTAGGAATTGAAGTGATGCAAGAGGATGATCACGATTCTGAAGGTGAGTTGCCGATCAATGAAGAATTATTAGATGAGGACATTGAAGTTGATGTAGATGTTGAACATTTGAGCAGCGATATCGATATCACAGAGGAAGATGAAGAGGAAGGAAAAGAAATCAATTTAGATCTTTCCATTCCTGAAGGCTTGAATATTGATGATCCAGTGCGGATGTATTTAAAAGAAATTGGCCGTGTACCTTTGTTGTCTGGTGATGAGGAAATTATTCTAGCACAACAAATCGAAGCTGGGGCTAAAGAAGATGCGACGTATCGAGAAGTTCGTTTAGGTGATACGGCAAAACAAAAATTGATTGATGCTAACTTACGCCTAGTAGTAAGTATTGCAAAACGCTATGTAGGTCGTGGTATGTTATTCTTGGACTTAATCCAAGAGGGAAATTTAGGCCTTATTAAAGCAGTCGATAAATTTGACTACACAAAAGGGTATAAATTCTCCACCTATGCTACATGGTGGATTCGCCAAGCTATTACAAGGGCTATTGCGGACCAAGCGAGAACGATTCGTATACCTGTACATATGGTAGAGACCATCAATAAATTAGTTCGTATTTCTCGTCAATTATTACAAGATTTGGGTCGTGACCCAAGTCCAGAAGAAATTGCCGAAGGTATGGGAATTACAGTGGAACGAGTTCGTGAAATCCAAAAAATTTCTCAAGAACCAGTGTCTTTGGAAACTCCAATCGGGGAAGAAGAAGATTCCCATTTGGGCGACTTCTTGGAAGATAAAGATGCAGTAGCACCAGATGATGCAGCTAGCTTTATCTTACTTCGTGAACAAATCAAAGAAGTGTTTACATGTCTTACTGAAAGAGAACAACAAGTATTGGAGCTTCGTTTTGGCTTGAAAGATGGTAAACCACGTACATTAGAAGAGGTAGGCCAATTCTTTAGTGTTACACGGGAACGGATTCGTCAAATCGAAGGAAAAGCGTTAACGAAACTAAGAAATCGTGGTAAACGCGATAAAATCAAAGACTTCTTATAATTATAAAATTTTCAATATACTATACAAGGCGCAGAAATATGTCTGCGCCTTTCTTATGGTTGGGAATATATAGTTAAATAGAAATCGTACTTTTTGTAAAAAAAAGGTCTTGCAATTTTGTTTGATTATGGTATAATCTTGTATAAATAAACAAAGAAGTTGTATATTTTTATGGGAGGTTATTATGTTTGGTATGAAGAAATTAGGATTAATCCTATGTACAGCAGTTCTTGGCGTTGGTTTATTAGCTGGTTGTGGTAGCGATACAAAAAAAGAAGCACAATTAACACAAACAGCAGGGGTATTAAAAGTAGGTTCAGAAACTACATTCCCTCCATTTGAGTTCGCTGAAGAAAATAGCAATAAGTACATCGGCTTTGATGTGGATTTAAGCGAAGAAATAGCGAAGCGTTTGGGCTTGAAGCTTGAGTTTGTCAGCATGGGATTTGATGCATTGATTCCAGCTACACAATCTGGCAATATTGATATGATTGCAGCGGGTATTAATGCGACACCAGAACGTGAGCAAGCGTTGTCATTCTCCGATCCATATTTCAATGAAGGCGGTTTCATTACTATCGTTCGTAAAGATAACACAAATATCACTAAAATGGATGATCTTGCTAATAAACGTGTAGGTGTACAAATCGGTACTGTTCCTGTAGAAATGGCAAAAGCAATTCCAGGTACGGATGTAAAAGAATTGGATTCTAATAGTAATATCTTCATGGAGTTGAAAGCAGGCACTATTGATGGTGCTATTCTTGACCAAGCAGTAGCTATGTACTACTTAAAACAAGGTGCTGATAAAGATCTTAAATTAGTAGGTGAAGGTACAAAAGCTCCTGGCACAGTATTTGGTTTCAATAAATCTAATACAGCATTACGTGATAAAGTAAATGGTGTTTTAAAAGAAATGCGTGAAGATGGAACGTACCAAAAAATTTATGACAAATGGTTCGCTAAGTAATTACGCTATGTAGCCTATGGCGAGTATTTACTAGCAAATAGAAGACCGCAACATATTCCTTCTCAAACTGATCCTACGGTAGGTTTGTTCAGGAGTATGTTGCGGCCTTTTTGTGTTTGTGTAATTTAGCTAGTAAGGAACGCCATAAAGGCTACTACTCGTAACGGCCTCGCTCAGGGGTAGCACGACACGTTCCGACCCGAACTGATTCTACGGTAGGTTTGCTCCGGAGTATGTTGCGGCCTTTTGCAGTTATCTAAATTAGGTAGTTATGGACACCATAAGATATTACTCGTAGTTACACGCTCAAGGTTATTTCTTGTGATGCTATGTAGCCCGTGAGGCGCATTTATTAGTAAATAGAAGACCGCAACATATTCCTTCTCAAACTGATCCTACGGTAGGTTTGTTCAGGAATATATTGCGGCCTTTTGCAGTTATCTAAATTAGGTAGTTACGAACACCATAAGGCTACTACTCGTAACGGCGTCGCTCAGTTTATAGTGTGTGTGCTAGTTTGATATATTCTCTGATGCGTTCGCAAGATGCGTGGAATGCTTCTTGTTCGCTTGGTGTTAGGTGTAGTTCTAAAATCTCTTCGATGCCATTTTTACCGATGATGGCAGGGACGGAGGCGAAGACGTTATGCTCACCGTATTCTCCTTCTAATTTGCAAGAGAGAGGGAGGACTTTTTGTTCGTCGTGAAAGTAGGCTCGGATGATTTCTGTCACGGATGCAGCGATGCCAAATTCTGTGGATCCTTTTCCGATGAGAACTAAGTACCCGCCATACTTCATTTGTTCAACTAAGGCGTTTTCATCAAAAGTAGGGAAGCGGTGTGGTAGTTCCTTTTGTAGTTCTTTCAAAGGTTTTCCTGATACAGTTACATGAGACCAAGGTACCATGGCGCTACCACCGTGCTCGCCCATCGCATAACAGGATAAAGAGCGTCGATGTACGTTGATTTGCTCGGATACAAGACGTTGCAATCGTGCAGAGTCTAAGGATGTACCAGAAGAAATAATTTTATGTTTAGGATAGCCTAAATAGTCTTGTACATAGGCAGCTACCACATCAGCAGGGTTGGAAATGCTGACGATGAATCCATTAAATCCAGAGGCTTTCACACGGGGTAGAAACTCACGTAACACTTCTACCGTAGCACCCAGTGTATCTAATCGGTCCTGTTCTGGAGTAGGTAGAGGACCGGCAGAGATGACGAGCACATCACAGTCACCAATATCCTCTGGCTCACAGGCGATAGCTTTCACACGATGAGGTAAATAGCTTACCGCATCATTCACATCCGTCGCTTGCGCAATGGCCTTGTCTTTATCAATATCTACCATGTATAAATGATCTACCTCTCCTTGCGTAGCAAGAGAAAAGGCTACATGAGAACCCACATGACCAGTCCCAATAATCGCAACCTTGCGTAATTCTATAGACATAACATTCCTCCTATATTGAAATATGAAAGTATTCAGTAATATGTACTAGAATAAAACTTTTATCCCCTTAGGTCAAGAACCAAGAACACAGTATACGTAGAAAATCTAATCGCATTTTATAATAGTACATTAGACAAACGCAAAAGGAGCAACATGTTTAGATATCCCAAGGCATACAATGTGCCGTAGAATATCTAATGGCATTTTACTTACTAAATAATGGAAAAATAAAAGAGCACGACAGGTTCAGATACCCCGAAGGAATACAGTGTGCAGTAGAACATCTATTGGTACCCCATGAAGATACATTACACAAACGTAAAAACGAGCAACATGTTCCGGAGCAAACCTACCGAAGGATCAGTTTGTGGAGGAATATGTTGCTCGTTTTCCTTTCAACGTATCAAATAAGAATGCAAATAGATTTCATAGGCACACACAATGACGATTAGTGAGTTCTTGGCTTCGCATATGTATAATAGCACAATAAAGCAATGGCAGAGCATATAGTCATGGTGATTCCCATAGGAATGGCTGTATGAGATCCTGCGATACCTACGATAGGTGATACGATGCCGGCAGATACCATGGAAAAGAAACCTAATAAGGCAGAGGCACTTCCAGCTAGATGGCCATACTTAGCCATAGCCATAGAAAAACTAGCGGCTCCAAATAGAGAGACCATTCCTACGGTAAAGAACAGAATCGTAGTTACAACAAGGAAGGGCATATTCAGGAGCATTGCGCTTAAAAAGAGAATAGAACCAATACATAGTACACTCAAGCTAAATTGTAATAACTGATAGTCTTTGATCACATTGCTCAAGCGAGAGCTAATCATACTGGATAGAATGATCCCACAGCTATTAATCCCAAAAATATAACTAAATTGTTGTGCATTCAGGTGGAAAATATTCTGATATACAAAGGAAGAACCACTGATATAACAGAAAAAAGCACCGAAGGCAAAACATTGAATGCCACATTGGCCTAGAAAGGCTTTATCTCGTAATAAAGTCTTATAATTGTCGATTGCTTTTTGAAGACCACCTTCTACACGTTGTGTAGGAGGGAGACTTTCAGTGAAGAGAAAAGATCCAATGAGGAGAAGCAAGGAGAATCCAGCTAGGACAATAAAGATGAAGCGCCAAGTTTCATAAATTAGAATCTGACCGCCTAATAAAGGGGCAATAACAGGTGCTAATCCGTTGACCATCATCAAGGAGGCCAATAACTTAATTAGAGCAGGTCCTGATGCATGGTCTCGTGCGACGGCTTTGGAGATGACGACTCCGAAGGAACCCGTTACACCTTGTAAAAAGCGGCCTAGTAAGAGTACTTCGATGGTGGGAGCGTAGGCGCAAATAATAGTCGCTATGACGCAAAGTAAATTGCCAATGATGAGAGGGTTCTTACGCCCCAGTACGTCACTAATAGGGCCTGCAAACAGTTGCCCAAAGGCAATGCCAATCGTCATAATGCCAATTGTCAATTGAATATTAGAAGCCGATGTGTGTAATTCTCCTGGCATAATGGGCAAGGATGGTAAATACATATCGGTGGCTAAGGGGGTGACGGCTGTTAATAGACCGAGGAAAATAATTAATGATAGTGAAATAGAATTACTCTGTGTCATGTATGATCCTTTCTAATAATCGCATCATTGCGAAGTAAGATTTTTTTGCCGCGCCAAGCCCATGCTTTGTGTCCATAGGCAGTTTTGAATTCTTTATTAGTCATTGTTTCTAATGCACAGGGATCAATGTAAGGCTCGATCGATTGAAATTCAGGAATGGGGGTCATCGGAATCTGCTGATTATGTGGGCAGACCTCTTGGCATACATCACAGCCAAATACTAAAGGTGTTTTTGCTATGATCGCTTCTTCCTTTGAAGTGAGATCTCCTTTGCATTGGGTGAGATAACTTTTGCAAGTTCTATAATCAAGGTGATCACCTTGTAAGGCTTGTCCAGGGCATGCTTGCAGGCATGCCCCACATTGTAAACAGGTTTGTTTCATAGGGGTGTCAGCCGGGAGTTCTAGGCTCGTTAGTATGGTACCAATCACTGTATAGGAGCCCCATCGAGGATGGATGAATGTTTGGTTCCAACCATAGAAACCGAGCCCTGCTAGATAGGCTACATAGCGATCAGCTAAGGGGGATGTGTCACAATGAATTTCGTAGGACTCCAATGGATACTTCTCCTGCAGTGCTTGTACTAGTTTTATTAAATAGGACTGTACTACGAGGTGATAATCTTGTCCCCAGCAATAACGAGCTAGATTGGTCTTATCTGTTGTGGGAACATAGTAGGGAAATAGACACACAATGGCAGACCTGGCTGACTCGATTGTGGGGCTTCCTTGTAATCGTTCTTCTAGTGTTCCTGCTGTAAAAGGGCAAGGATAGGGGGTGTCCAAATGGTGGCTTGCTTCTAGTGGTAGTGGCCAAGGGGCAACGCCAATTTCCGGTATATGTAATTGTTCAGCTAATGCTTGTAAATCGAATTGTGTCATGGCAGTTGCTTCCTAAGAATGATAGATGATATAGATTGCTTGTGAAAGGAAACTTTCATATCTTTGTATTGTACACCTACAGATTTATATAAATCAATATAAGAATGACTGAGTATTCATATAAAGATATCATGATTCTATGAAAATACTATGAATTTTCATAGATAAGACGTATAACTAACAAGAGAATTCATATGCAAAGGCAAGCAATACATGGTAATATATTAGGTAAGAATATATTGAAATTAGGAGGTATGGCTATGCTCATGTTTACGCAAGTGCAACAACCCAGTAGTTTAGAAGAAGCACATGCTTTAATGATAAAACAAAAAATGGCACCTGTATTGGCTGGTGGTTGTTGGACACGATTGGGAAACCGCAAGTGGCCGATGGTCATTGATCTTTCAGGATTGGGGCTCCGATATATAGAAGAGGACGATGCGGAATTTCGTATTGGGGCGATGGCTACACAGCGAGATGTAGAGGTGTATGAGCCGTTTCAAACATTTGCGAATGGAGCATTTCCAAAGGCTGTGAAAGATATTTTAGGTGTTCAATTTAGAAATATGGCGACTATGGGAGGATCTGTAGCGGCACGCTTTGGATTTTCTGATATCATTCCTCTGTTATTAGCCCTACAAGCAGAGGTGCGATTGTTCGAAGGCGGACGTATGTCAGTAGAAGCATACTTATCGTATGGAAAACGAGATTTGCTCATCGAAATTATTGTGCCTAAACAAGATGTGCCAGTGGCGATCGAAGCACTTAGAAAATCTACTTCTGATTTCCCGTATCTAACAGGATCAGCACGACGTGATGACAGTGGTTATTCTGTTTATATTGGTTGTCGTCCAGGGAAACCAATACGAGCCATAACCGCTTGTAATATATTGAATGAAAAGGGGATGGATGCACTAGAAGAAGCCACTGAGGCTATTGAAGGTGACGTAGCGTTCCAAAGTAATTCTCATGCAAGTGCAGAGTATCGCTTAAGCATGGCAAAGAATATGTTTAAGCGTTTAGTTAAAGAGGTAGACACATGGAAATAATGTTACAAATTAATGGCACAAAGCGTAAGGTATATATTGAAACAGATGAAACCTTATTGGAAACATTACGCAATTTAGGCTTTTATAGTGTACGTTGTGGCTGCGATACGACGAATTGTGGTCTTTGCACAGTGTGGTTAGATGGAGAGCCTATCTTATCCTGTGCGTATCCGACTTTCAGAGTACCAGGCCATGAGATTACCACCCTCGAAGGTGTGGCAGAGGAGGCCGCAAAGCTAGCAGATTGTTTAGCAGAAGAAGGGGCCGATCAATGTGGGTACTGTACAACGGGAATGATGATGAGTGCCATTGCCTTAGGTCGTAAACATCCGAATGCAACAGATGAAGAAATTCGAGCCTATTTAAATAATAATTTATGCCGTTGTACTGGCTATGAATCACATATGCGAGGCATTCGTAAATATTTAGGGGGCCTATCCATATGAAACATTTAGGTAAAAGTTATAAGAAAAAGGATTCTGCTACAATTTTAAGTGGGAAAGCAGCCTACACAGAAGATTTCATACCTGCTAATGCGTTATGTATTAAAATATTGCGAAGTCCACACGCCTTTGCAAAGATTGTCGATATTAATATTGATGCGGCCATGAAAGTACCAGGTGTAGAGGCTATCTATACCTATAAAGATGTACCTAAGACTCGCTTTACTTTGGCAGGACAAAGTTATCCTGAGCCATCTGCGTACGATATGTTGATTTTAGATCAAATTGTGCGGTATGTAGGTGATGAAGTAGCGCTTGTGGTTGCTGTAGATGAACGAACTGCATTAAAGGCAATGCCATTAATTAAAGTAAAGTATGAAGTATATGAGCCTGTGCTAGATATTCATACAGCTATCGATCATCCTAGCGTGATTCATCCTGAGGAAGATTTACACTATAATTTCCCGGTAGGGGGAGATCCGAAACGAAATATTGCTTGTTCTTATAGTCATGTGGTGGGCGATGTAGAAGCGGAATTAGCTAAGTGTGATTACGTAGTAGAAGAGTCCTATTTTGACCAAGCGACATTGCAATCCGCTATGGAATCATTTAGAACGTTCTGTACGATCGATCAATTTAATCGATTAGTGATTACTAGTTCTACACAAGTACCATTCCATATTCGACGTCATGCAGCACGAGCTCTAGGTATTTCTGCGTCACAAATTCGAGTGATTAAACCTCGGATTGGCGGAGGCTTTGGGTCCAAACAAACAGGTTGTACAGAATTGTTTTCTGCCTTCGTCACATGGACATTAAAAAAGCCTTCTTACATCGTTTATGATCGTCATGAGGCTAACAACTGTTCTACTAGCCGTCATGCTAGGGACTGGAAAGTGCGTGTGGGGGCTACCAAAGATGGCATCATTCAGGTGATTGATATGGTGGCTGTGTCAGATGCAGGGGCTCATGGAACACATGCGCTGACAACATTTACTGCAGGAGAACATAAGTCCTTACCACTTTACAATAAGACAAAAGCAATTCGCTATGAATCGAATATTGTATATACGAATCATATGCCAGGGGGTGCTTTCCGTGGGTATGGTGCTACAGAAGCGTTATGGCCACTAGAATGTGCAATCACTAAATTGGCTAAGAAGATGGATGTGGACGAGATTGAGTTGCGTTTGAAAAACTTAATTGAAGTAGGCGAAACGGCACAATCCTATGACCCAGGTGAAGTATTGGAATCTGGCTTACTAAAAGAAGCGGTTCAGCGTGCAAAGGAAATGGCGAAGTGGGATGAACGTCCTAAATCCTGGAAAATTGATGAGCGGTATAGAGGTGGCTTAGGAGTAGCCTTTGCCTTCCAAGGGTCAGGGGTCGCCAATGTTGACTCTGCTTCCGTAGAGATACGTATGCTAGATGATGGTAGTTATATGCTCTTTACAGGTTCCACTGATATGGGACAAGGTTCGAATACAGCACTGGCACAAATTGCCTGTGAGACATTGGGGTGTCCTATGGATATGATGGTGGTGTACGAAGCCGATACAGATGTGGTACCCTTTGATCCAGGCTCGTACGCATCCAGTACAACGTATGTAACAGGAACAGCGACTAAATTGGCAGCAGAAGATTTGAAGCAAAAAATTGTGGCAGAGTTTGCTCGCATTCTAGAAGTGGATGAAGCTTTGCTTACCTTTGATGGGGAACGCGCGTGGACAGAGGATGGTGCACATTCGATGACCACCGCAGAACTGGCGCCTAAACTTGTATGCGGCGCATCAGGTCATTACTTAAGTGGCATGGCAACGTGGGGCAGCCATACATCACCACCGCCTTTCATGGTTGGCATTGCAGAAGTGAAAGTAGATACAGAAACAGGTAAAGTGACACCAGAACATTTCTATGCAGTTGTTGACTGCGGTACGGTTGTGAATCGTAATTTGGCAACGGTGCAAACAGAAGGTGGCGTTGTACAAGGGATTGGTATGGCCTTGTATGAAGAGATTCGCTATTCCTCTCGAGGTGTGTTAGAGACCAACAACTTCATGCATTACAAATTGCCTACACGGCTTGATACGGGTCGCATCCATGTAGATTTTGTAGAATCTTATGAACCTTCTGGTGCCTATGGCATTAAATCGATTGGTGAAGTTGTTATCAATACATCTTGTCCGGCTATACAAGGTGCTATACTGAATGCTACAGGGGCAGAAGTGACCACATTACCAATGATTCCAGAACGTGTCTATGTAGCATTACAGGAGAAATAAACCGATTCGGGGAAAGATAAGGAGTGCTATATGAAAGAAGAACTCTTTTGGGAGTGCTTAGCAGGGCCAGGTATTATTTCCGTCGTAGGAGCCGGTGGCAAAACAACAGTAGTATCTCAACTAGCTAACTATGGAGTGTGTCACCATATTTCTACGATGGTGAGCACTACCACTAAAATGGGTTCTTTGCAAGTGAAGCCTTGGGAACCCTATTATGGAGATGATTTCTTACTGGGCAGTGCCTATGTACAAAAACAGATAGAAGAGAAGCGCATTGGTGCTTGGTTCAGAAGTTTAGCAGGTCATAAGGTGGTAGGATTGGAACCTAGGACGGTGGACGAGTTACATAGAGCGCACCCAGATTGGATGATTGTCCTAGAAGCAGATGGGGCCAAGAAAAAGTGGATCAAAGCGCCAAAATCACATGAACCAGTCATTCCTGAGCTAACGCGGATGACGATAGGCGTTGTGAATTTGCGAGCCTTGGGAGCTCCTATTACAGAAGATGTTGTACATCGTATAGAAGAGGTGTGTCGTATTATCGATGGGACACCAGGAGAGACAATTCGGCCAGGGCATCTTGTAACACTCATAGAACATGAGCAAGGGCTCTTTCAATATAGTCGTGGCTATAAAGTCATAGTTTGTACTGGCTATGACCAAAGTGATGCGGTACTAGTGGAACAGTTTTTAAGGATATTAAAACGAGTCCCACTGCAGTATGTACTCTTAGTCGATGGGTATAGAGAGACGTTTCGTATACAGCAGGTGTTACCATGGTCCTAGGTTGTGTGGTATTGGCAGCAGGATTGTCTAGGCGGATGGGACGGCCTAAACAATGGTTGCCTTATGAAGGGCAAACACTGTTGGAGAGAGCGTTAGCTACCTATGC
The DNA here is from genome assembly GCF_003992255.1 of Veillonella sp. CHU110. Classification (NCBI taxonomy): domain Bacteria; kingdom Bacillati; phylum Bacillota; class Negativicutes; order Veillonellales; family Veillonellaceae; genus Veillonella; species Veillonella sp. CHU110. The sequence goes on from NZ_RQVA01000002.1 coordinate 123,905, forward strand.
AGTCATGGACCCACTGGCTGTTGTAGTACCGAACAAGATGGAACTTACGGCTTCGCAAGAGACTGTGATTCCCGTGTATAATGTACATCCAGAGTGGGGACAAGGACACTCTATACGATTGGGGGTAGAGACCTTATTACAATGGGAACAACGTGAGGGTAAGAAGCTTTCAGGCATATTATGTGGTGTCATCGATCAACCTTTATTAGATGTGCAGGTCATACATGCAGTATGTAGAGCCTTTGAAAGCTTTCAGTCAGATAGGATCATTCTGCAACCGCAGTATGGTCCCCAGCAAGAGCGAGGAAATCCAGTTTTATTTGGACGATATTGGGCAGATGCGTTGTGCCAGATTCCTGAAGATCAGGGAGGACGCATCATCTTGCGAGGAGAGGGAGCCCCCTATGTAAGGCATATTTGGGTAGAACCAGATAGAATTTGGCATAGTGGTGTAGATATTGATACAGAAGAAGACTATGAGCGGATAGTACGCAAAGGAGGATATGATGAAACCAATCGTTCTCATCCGTAGTGGTGGAGATATAGCATCAGGGATTATCTATCGGTTATGGCGAGCAGGATATCCTGTTGTGGTCAATGAAATTGCGATCCCTACTATGATTCGAAGAGAAGTATCCTATGGAAATGCAGTGCATCGTGGTGAAATGATTCTAGACAGATTGCGGTCACGACATGTATTGTTACAACATGTACAGGACTTACTCAGTACACGAGAGGCCATCCCTGTTGTGACAGAACCCTATGCAGAGGTGTTGAAGACGATACAGCCTAGTATAGTGGTGGATGCTATATTAGCGAAACGCAATGTAGGTACAGCGCAAGATGATGCACAGCTAGTCATTGGATGTGGACCTGGATTTTCTGCGCCCAAAGATGTGCATGTGGTGATAGAAACGATGCGGGGGCATAGTTTAGGTCGCTGCATATATGAAGGAGCTGCTATAGCGAATACGGGAGTTCCTGGTAATGTGGGTGGATATACTCATGAGCGTGTGATACATTCACCTGCAGAAGGCTTATTTGTAGCGAATTGTCATATTGGAGATGTAGTAGAAGCTGGATCTGTCATCGGGCATGTAGATACAGTACCCATCAAATCTAAAATTCGAGGCATATTACGAGGCATTTTGGCCTCGAACATATTAGTCTCAAAAGGGGTCAAACTAGCAGATGTAGATGCTAGATGTGAGGAAAACCATTGCTTTACGATTTCAGATAAAGCATTAGCTATTGGAGGTGGAGTAATGGAAGCCATCACAAGCTGGGAATTTGGACAAACACAGGAGTTATATAGTGAATGTAATTGATGTAATATACGAACGTATGGGGAATCATGAACCATCTGTCATTGTCACTGTTTTATCAGGGGCAAGACAGGGGGATAAAGTAGTTTATAGCGAGACTGGTGATATTCTATATGGGACGGCTATTGAAGGGTTTACTATGCCTGAAAGAATACAACCACAATTATTTTCTATTGCACAAATGGAATGCTTTTTGCAACCTGTAGAAAGAGCTCCTGAAATTTTAATTTTAGGGGCCGGTCATGTGAGCCGTTGCGTGGCGGATCAATTTCTCTTCATTGGGTGCGGGGTCACAGTCGTGGATGATCGAAAAGAGTATTTAAAATCAGAGTTTTTCGATTCACGAGTACAACGGATTCATCTAGATTTTAAGGAATTACAGGAGCGATTATCCTTAGATTCTTACACGGGGATTGTGGTGGTTACAAGAGCTCATGAATTCGATAGTGTCTGTCTACACCAGGTTCGTCATGTATTACCAACGTATGTGGGCGTTATGGGTAGCCATAAGCGCATTCATCATGCCTTTGAAGTATTGCGACAAGAAGGTTGGACGGATATGGAAGTAAATCAACTATATGGTCCTATCGGTCTTGATATAGGTGCACAAACTCCAGAAGAAATTGCACTATCCATTGTCAGTGAATATGTAGCAGTGGAACGACATCGAAAAGGACAATTTTTATCAGCGAAGAGGTATCAGGATGAAGTATGAGTTTGTAGAATATTTAAAGAAACATACATCGACACCATTAGCAGTGACAACGATTTTACATACACAAGGATCCACGCCTCGTAAAGCAGGCACTACGATGATTGTCCACACAGATGGATCTATTTTTGGGACTATTGGCGGAGGGCGCGCAGAAAACGAAATTCGATTGAGCGCTCTTGATGCGATGGAGCAGAAAGAATCATTTCGTCGTATCTATGTGGATCTTAATGATGATGTAGCAGTTAAAGAAGGCATGGTATGTGGTGGGAATATGGATGTGTTAATTGAAACCTACCATATATAAGACATAGGTTTACTAGAAAAAAATACCGATATAGGATACAATAAAAGGGTACATGTATGAGCATGTACCCTTATTTTGTATAAGAAAGGATAGGGATATCTATGCCATTTCAACTACAAACGACGTTAGAAACATTGCGTTTTTTAGACATAGTAGATATTGTATTTGTAGCTGTTTTATTTTATTACCTCTATCGACTGGTTAAAAATACAAGAGCGTTAGGCCTTGTGAAAGGTCTTGTTGTTCTTGTGGGGATTAACATCGTGGCGCACTTCATCGGTCTGCATGCCATCAGTTGGATTTTACAACAGAGTGTTGCAGTTTTGATGATTGCATTGCCCATCGTATTCCAGCCAGAATTACGTAGATTATTAGAACAATTAGGGAATGGAGGAGGCTTTTTCTCCACTCGATCGAAAATCTCTAAAGAGGAATTGACTTCTATTGTGAAAGAAGTAGTCATTGCTTGTCGCAGTATGTCCCGTCGTAAAATTGGAGCTCTGATGGTATTTGAACGACGTATGAAATTAGATGTGTTGTCCATGCAAGGAACTCGAATTGATGGTCTTGTGACAAGTGAACTATTGATGAATATATTTTATCCTAAATCACCCCTTCATGATGGGGCTGTCATCATTCGAAATGGCCGCATTGAAACGGCAGCTAGCTTGCTACCTGTGAGCCAAAACCGAGATGTCAGTAAAGAATTAGGAACACGACATCGTTCTGCATTGGGGCAAAGCGAAGAAAGTGATGCTTTAGTCGTTGTTGTCAGCGAAGAAACTGGTCAGATTTCCTATGCCTTAGGAGGACAAATCCACCGTGGTGTCACAGAAGATACATTGCGCACCATTATGTTGTCGTTGTTAGAACCAACACCAAGTGCTGTGAGTTCGTTACTTAAAATAAAGCGAGGTGAAGGTAAATGATGCAATGGATCTTGAGTTGGAAAAAGAATTGGGGTATTAAAATTCTTTGCCTAATTAGTGCGATTATCGTCTGGCTTTATGTCATGCGGGATCAAAATCCGGTCATTGAAGTAGCCTATACGGTACCGGTACAAGTGCAAAACTTAGATCAGAACTATTTGGTAGAAGGTATTCCTAAAGAAGTGCGTGTTCGTTTACATGGACCTCGAAATGCGATTTTAGATATTAACCCTAATATTTTAAAAGCTTATGTAAATATGAAAGATGCTCGACTAGGACAAGACAATGTGAGCATTCAATTTACTCCGCCTACAGGAACGTATATCGATAGTATGACTCCAGAAAATGTGACAGTTACTGTTGATGAATATATGGTAAAAGAATTACAGGTACAGATGCAGCCATTAGGCATGGTGCCGAATGATATTGCCATTAAAGATGTGAAAATTATACCTACCACCGTGACAATTGCAGGACCTGCACATCAAGTATCGAAAGCAGCGTATGCAGTCATCCGAACCAATTTAGATAAGCACCGTGAAAGCTTTACAGAAGTAGGCGATATTTTAGCGGTTGATACAGCGGGCAACATTGTAGAAGGGGTAACAATTACACCAAAATCTGCACAAGTCCAATATGAATTGGAACGAATTCGGATGGATAAAAAGGTGCCAATACAAGCGAATTTAGTAGGAACTGTACCGGCTGGATATATTGTGAAACGAGTTGATATGGAGCCAAAAGAATTGACCATAACAGGGAAAGAATCCTTATTGAATGCCATTGATGGAGTTAAAACGATAGATATTAACGTTAATGGTGCTACCGGTAATTTTTCAGGTAATTATAGTTTAGTACTACCAGACGGTGTGACGACTAGTACAGATAGAGTAGTTGTCAAAGTTGAGATTACACCACAAATGTAGGAGAGATATATGTTACGTATCATTAATTTTCGTATACCCGTACAAGAGGCAGAGCGATTAGAAGAATTAATTGTAAAAAAATATAGCCCTTTGCGGGGGCAAATCAAGACGATCCATGTGGTACGTCGAGCTGTAGATGCACGCAAAAAGCCGAATATTACCTTCGTGTATACATTGTTTTTAGAAGTGCAGAATGAAAATCAAGTATTTAAAAAGTTAAGTCGCCATAAAGATATTACGTTGATGGAACCAGAAATTCCTGAGCCCATACAGCTAGGGACAGAACCGATGCAACATAGACCTGTTGTGATAGGCTTTGGCCCAGCCGGTATGTTAGCTGCCTTTTATTTAGCACGAGAGGGGTATCGTCCCATCGTGCTGGAACGTGGACAAGATGTAGATCAACGTACATTAGATGTAGAAGCCTTTTGGAAACAAGGGATCTTTAAACCGGAATCTAATGTACAATTTGGTGAAGGTGGAGCAGGCACATTTTCTGATGGAAAATTGACAACCCGTGTCACACATCCACGCTTGCATGAAATTGCTACATATTTTGTTGAATTTGGTGCACCTGAAGAGATTTTGTATAAGCATAAACCACATGTAGGTACAGATATTTTGCGGCACATGGTAAAAGCGATGCGCCAACAAATTATTGATTGGGGCGGAGAGGTTCGCTTTGGTGCACATGTGACAGATATTATGACAAAGAACAATCGTATTACAGGAATGACGATCAATGGTACAGAATCGTTGCCAGCAGATATTGTATTATGTGGTATCGGACATAGTGCTCGTGATACGTATCGTATGCTCTATGACAGAGGCGTACAGATGGAAGGTAAATCCTTTGCCATCGGAGTTCGAATTGAACATGATCAAGATGTGATTGACACTTCACAATATGGAGTACATTCCGCCGATATCGGTTTAGGAGCTGCGGAATATTCACTGGTCTACCATGATAAAGAGAAGGATAGATCTTGTTATAGCTTTTGTATGTGTCCAGGTGGACAAGTAGTGGCTAGTGCCTCAGAAGAGGGCGGTGTTGTGACAAATGGTATGAGCTTATATGCTCGTGATAGTGGCATTGCAAATAGTGCCTTAGTAGTCACAGTGGGGCCAAGAGACTTTGGTACACATCCATTAGCGGGTATTGATTTCCAACGAGAGTGGGAAGAAAAGGCTTTCATCTTGGGGGGACGCAACTATTATGCACCGATACAGACAGTGGGTCATTTTTTAGGACGCACTACTGATAATCATGTACAGCGTGAACACTATAGTTATGAGCCTGGTGTGACGCCAGCGGATATACGAGAGTGTCTACCTACTTTCGTAACAGATACATTAGCAGATGCATTGCCATACTTTGGTCGTCGTATTCATGGATTTGATGGGGATCAAGTGTGCATGACGGGTGTGGAAACTAGAACGTCTGCACCGCTTCGCTTGCTTCGTGATGAAGACAGAGTCTCTCTATCGACAGAAGGATTCTACCCTATTGGAGAGGGGGCCGGATATGCAGGCGGTATCATGAGTGCTGCCTTGGATGGCGCAGAAACAGCCATATTAATTATGAATCGATACAGCCCTTTGAAAGGAGAAAATCATGAGTAGATTGTTTGGGACCGATGGTGTACGCGGATTGGTGAATGAATTCTTAACTCCAGAACTGGCCTATCATTTAGGTCGTGCGGCAGCATCCTATTTTGGGCAATCCATAGAGCGTCCAGTATTTTTGATTGGTCGAGATACACGTATTTCTGGAGGTATGCTTGAAAGTGCGTTAGCCTCTGGTATTTGCGCAGTTGGTGGCGATGTGATTGTTTTAGGAGAAGCTCCGACACCGGCTATTGCCTATTTAGTGCGACAAAAAGAATGTACAGCTGGTGTGGTGATTTCTGCTTCGCACAATCCATATCCAGATAATGGTATTAAATTCTTTGATGGAAACGGATTTAAATTGCCAGATGCAGTAGAAGATGAAATCGAAGAATTATGTAAATCCAGTGCCGATGATTGCTTGCCACGCCCTACAAAAGGAGATATTGGAACTATCCAATACCACCAAGAATGGGTACAAGAATATGTGGATTTTGTGGTATCTACTAGCGCTTCTTTAGAAGGACTTAAGGTAGTTTATGATGGTGCACATGGAGCAGCTTCTTATGTGGGACCAACGATCCTTCGTCAATTAGGGGCAGAGGTCATTGCCATCAATGTAGAGCCAAATGGAACAAACATTAATGATAATGCTGGGTCCACACACTTAGAAGGGCTACAAGCAGCGGTGCTTCGTGAGGGGGCTCATGTTGGTATCGCCAACGATGGCGATGCAGATCGTTGTTTGATGGTTGATGAAAAAGGACAAGTCTTAGATGGGGACCAAATTATGTTGCTCTGTGGCTTGCATTTACAAGAGCAGGGCAAGTTGAAAGACAATATGATTGTTGGTACAGTGATGAGTAATATTGGCTTTCACAAAGCAGCAGAAGAGCTGGGTATGAAGACATGTTCTACGGCTGTGGGTGATCGCTATGTATTAGAAAAAATGTTAGCAGAGGGATATTCCATTGGTGGAGAACAATCTGGTCATGTGATCTTCTTGGACTATAATAGTACTGGTGACGGGTTATTAACAGCTGTACAAACATTGTCCATTATGAAAGAAAAAGGAAAATCTTTATCTGAATTAGCCGGTTTGATGACGAAGTATCCTCAATTATTAGTCAATGTACGAGTATTGACTAAGGCTGGTTGGGAAACGAATACAGCCATTCAAGATGCCATTCGTGAAGCGGAAGAAGAGTTAGGTAGCAATGGTCGTATTTTAGTGCGCCCATCTGGTACAGAGCCTCTAATCCGTGTCATGGCAGAAGGTCCTGATCAAGAACAATTAGATGAATTATGCCATCGGATTGGTGATGTAATCCGCATCGAACAAGGAGAAGCATAAATGTTTCGACTCATTACAGATGAAGAGACCTATGAACAAGGGACTTGGTCAGATGTAGAAAACGTACTACATCAAATTGTGGCAGATGAACGTATATTTTTCAGTTTGTTTTGGGACTCCCCAAAAGAAAACTGCCACTTTGTCCAAGCCATTATGGATGAAGACCACCCGGATCAATTGAATCTGGAAATTGCCTTAGATAAAGATGGGTATAACTATATGTATGTGAAAAAGTATGTGACTATACCATGGTGTATGGATACATTGCAAACCATGTACGTAGATAATCACTTACCGGATATGAGTGTCTGGGAGTTTGTGGGACCCTTTCCACAACAATAGATATAGAAAGAGGACAGTTGCGAATGTAGCAACTGTCCTCTGTTGTTTAGCTTTGTAACATACGTGGCTAAGAATATGTGATTATTGTGTAATTGGTGCTTGTAATAGTTGGCTACCACTTTCTAAGCCTACTGGTGTAGGGCTTACTAAGTATAAACAGAGCACAATGAGTACAGTAAGACCAATGATTAACCAAGAAAACTTACCATTTTTGCTAAATTGATAGATACCAGATAGACGAACACCAAAAGCACAGCCTACGGCGGCAATGAGTGATGCTAGAGAAAATTGGTTTTCTACTACGAATAATACCATCGTACCGGCAAAGGCACCGATGACAGTAAACATAGGAACCATTCTTTCAAAAGGAGATGAGAAATTTCGTTTAACTCCATAAATATAGGAAGAAATTTCTAATCCTAAGGCCCCTAACAATATGGAAAAGGATGGCCAAATGGCAGTCCAAGATTCACGCATAGCAGATCGTTTCTTGCCCGCATAATAGGCGAACCATGTAAGACCTAACATAGCGATTCCCACAAATAGAAAAAACCATTGCTCTGGAATATAGCGATAATTTAATACCCCCACAATCGTTCCTAAGATGGAAAGGGTGGAAGAAATATAAATTTGCTTTAAGGTAGGACGTTCTTCCTTAGGGATACGTTTATATAGAGCGGCCCCTAACTCCAAGATGAAGAAGAAAATGAATAGACCAATCGATAGATGTGGAGAGACTAAGCTAAGTCCAAATGGAATGAGTAAAGGTATGATTAATTTCCAACCTGGGAAAAATGTTAAATCCTTAAAATCTAGTCGTACATCTTGTGTTTCAAGGGTAAATGTATTGTACAATGTGAACGTCAGCATAAATGAGATGACTTCCACAGGGGTAGCACCCCAATATAATAGGGTTGGCACTACTAGGAATGACATAGCAATCCCTGAGAAGCGAGCAATTAATGCGGATAGAATACCTAATGCAAAGTAAGGTAATAAAGCGATAATATAATCCATAATAGACTCCTTTTAATGATATATATTGTTTCTTTTAGTATACGTTACTTTGCGGGTCAGGGCAAGGAGTTCAGGGGGTACTTTTCTTTTTCTTGGTGGCGTCCTTGATAATACGTCTAATGGTTTCAGGATGGCAAGCATAGTGAGAGGCAATTTCTGCAATCGATAATTGTTCATTTCTGTGTAAGGTTTGAATATCATAGGCACAGTCTCGAATACGACGAGCTTTTTGGTAGACCCCATTTCTGATTAGTATATTGCGAATCGTATGATAATTGGTGCCGTACGTAGTGGCGATGACTTGCAATGGTGTGTCATTTTGATAGGCAGATACAATGGATGGAATGGGGAGATCTTCTTTATTGCCCCGTAATGTGATGCCCGCCTCTCGTAATCGAGATGCGATGGTGGCAGCTTTTACATGATAGAGATTGGCAATTTGAGTGGTGGATAGTTTATGTGCTGTGTAGAGATTGCATATATCTTTAATCGGTAAGGAAAGTCGTTTATGACTGTGACGAAGGGGAATTCTCTTTGATTGTAGTAGATGAATGACAGTAGAAGGCGAGATGCGAAATTCTTTGGCAATGGTATAGGCACTATTTCCGGACTCATAGGAGCTGATGATAGCAGCAATGGGAAGGTCTTTATCAACTTGTGTTCGAGTAGGCTCTTTGATATGCCAGTCATATAAACGATTATAGATGGTTCGAGTAGACACATGGTAGTGCTGAGCTAATTGTTTGACTGAATGCCCTTGTTGATATAACAGCATCAGTTCCTCCTGAGGGATGGCGACCAACTTTGATTGTATTGGGATTTTGTAGGCATGTAATCGTTGGCATACAGTGCTTTGGCTGCAGTGTAATAGTTCTGCAATGGCTTTAGTAGATATATGACGAATGACATATAGTTCATAGAGTAATTCATAAGGAATAGGAATGATAAAGCGTTGCTCTTTATACTGCATATAGGGGTACCTCCTAATTATATGTTGAAAGTTAGTTCGTATAGATACTTTCAGTATGGAGAAGGAGATGCAAAATGTCCACTGACTGTTAAGAGGGTATTGCATTATAAGGAAAGCTTGACTGACAGTGTATATATTCAATGGTGTTGTGATGGGCGATCATCGTGTATAATAGAGAAAAAGATACCTATTTAGATACAGAATGAGTGCTGAGTAAAGAAGGTCTATTATATAAAGGAGATAGTATGAAAGATTTTGTTCATTATATTGCGATGCTACCAGCTATAGCTATCGCTATATCTATATTTAACTATGCGCAAGCAAAGATGGCAATTCGCTTGGGGGATATGACGCCTAAGCAGTGGGGACGAGATACGATTAACCCTTTTGCCCATATTGATTTGTTAGGAATTTTAGTGATGCTCATTGCTAGCGTAGGGTGGAGTAAGCCAATTCCCTTTTCGCCGTACAACTTTAAAAACCCACGCACTGCGATGATACAAATTGCCTTAGCTGGACTAGGTGCTAATATTTTAGTGGCGTTTCTAGCCTATGTAGGCATGTCCATCGCTATGCAAGTCAGCACAGTAAGCACTGGTTTACAAATGGTCATGTCCTATATCGTGACCTTGTGCATCGGCTTTGGCGTTTTCAATATGCTACCAGTGCCAGGCTTTATTGGGTTTTATGTACTACTACAATATTTGCCTTATGAGTGGCAAGAAAAACTATTAGGCGCTCAGTTGTGGTTCTTTATTGGCATTCTAGTATTGGGACAATTTGGATTCTTAGGTGCTGTGATACGTCCGGTATTTGCAGTGATTTTGGAAATTTTTGAAAGTATTGTTCATCTAATCCTGTAATTAATGGATATGTGTTTTGTTAATATATAGATAAAAACAATAGTCAATTATAGAAATAATTCATAATTAAAAATAAATATTGCTAGTGATTCTCAAAGGATGTACAATGTAAGTATTGTAATTATATATTTCATAGGAGGGGATCCATCATGAAAAAAAGTAAGTTAGCAATTCTTGCATTAGCATTAGTAGGGGCGGTATCTGTGGGATCCAATGCATCAGCACATGGCGTGTGGTTTGCAGAACGCATTGATCAACCAACATTGGTATTAGGAGAAGGCCCTGTAGATAACGCATACGAACCATCCATGGTAAAAAGCTTTGAAGCTTATGATGTAGCATATAATCCATTGGACATGAAAGTAATGCCTCATGAACACAATGTAACTATTGAGAAAAATGAAATGTTAGGTACTACAGCAACTACATTTGACTATGGATATTTTACAAAAGATAAAGACGGCAAAATGCATAAAGCCATGATGAAAGATGTGCCAAATGCGGTGAAATCTACGCATGCTGTGAAATATAATGTAAACTATTGGAATGCAGCAGTAAAACCTGAACGTTTGAATATGCCAATCGAAATCGTTCCAAGTGTTAACCCATTAACATTGCGCAAAGGCGATACTTACGAAATCCAAGTATTTAAAGATGGCATGCCTTATGCTAACGCTCCATTAATCAAAGACGTTATCAATGATTTGACTAATGAAAGTCAAGCTGATGCACAAGGTAAAGCAATGGTAACAGTAGCTGCTAATGGTGTGAACGTAGTAGGCGTAGAAGTAGCATTCCCAACAGAAACAAAAGGTGAACAAACTAAATACTTCTCTAGCTTGTCCTTTACGATTCAGCCTGAGTAAAACGTCTCTTGCGATGCTATGAAAACTTGTGGCACGCATTGAGTGGTTAAATGAACGAGCGCGACACATTCCTCCGCAAACTGATCCTACGGTAGGGTTGTCACTTGTGACGCTATGCAGCCTGTGGCGTTTGTAACTGAATAGGATAAAGGAATACCGCAACATACTCCTTCTCAAACTGATCCTACGGTAGGTTTGTTCAGGAGCATGTTGCGGTCTTTTAGATTTGTGTATTTTGGTTAGTAAGGAACGCCACAAAGGCTGCTACGCCTAATTGCGTTCCTCAATAGGGAAATGATGCTGCAAAATATAAACGATATGCAGAAAATGTGATATAATATGTGTATAGAAGAGTCATTGACGTGAGTTGGGCTTATCTCTTCCCAGTATGGGAGGAGGTGATTTCTATGAAATTTTGGAAAAAGTTGCTATTATTAGTAAAATTTTTAAAATTAATTATAGATATTTATCGTTTCTTTAATTAGAAATGACAAAGCCTAACGTAATAGATAAGTGTTACCAGCACTTATACACGTTAGGCATCATCATAATTCGAATCTTTGAGATGAGCCTAACGCCGTTCACACGTTGATGGCTCTTCTTGTTTATGTCTATATTGTAGCATATGTTAAGAAAAAATACTACTTTTTATACTAGGTAGCCTTGTGGGTCGTCATTTGCAAGCCTATGCAGGCTGTGGTTTGTAACTGAATAGGGGAAAGTAAGACCGCAACATACTCCTTCTCAAACTGATCCTACGGTAGGTTTGTTCAGGAGCATATTGCGGTCTTTTTGATTTGTGTGATTTAGCTAGTAATAACTGCCACGAGGCTACTACGTCTAACTACGTTCCTTGTGTGGAATCTCGAGGTACTCCAATAGGCGTTTGATTGTGTCTTGTCCATCGTAACAGGTGTCGATGAGGTAGCCTGGTTCACGTAAAAACTCTGTTAAGCCTCGATAATAAAAATATTTTTTTCTATCTTCGATGATAAATGGGATTAGATTATGTTTGAGGCATTCTTTAAAGGCGATGAGTCTACCTACTCGACCGTTTCCATCTTGAAAGGGGTGGATACGTTCAAAATGGAAATGAAATTCCACGATATCTTCAAATGAAATATGTTTTTTGCTAGTATACCATGCTAGTAAATTTTGTATGTCCACTGCTACTTGCTCAGGTTTTGAGGTTTCCCTGCCACCGACTACATTCGGTCGTGTTTTGTAGTCTCCTACCTTGAACCAAGGAAGTGTTTCGTCTTTGGTGTTACTTTTTAATAGATAGTGAAGGTGTTTGATGTTCTCTTCTGTTAATGGATTTTCTGCAATATCAATACAGTAATCAATGGCTCGGAAGTGGTTGATAGTTTCAATGATATCATCAACGGACAGACTCTCTTCCCCGTGAACAGTATTCGTTTCAAAGATATGTCTAGTTTGCTCTTCGTTCAACTTACTGCCTTCTATATGGTTGGAGTTATAGGTCATGCGCACTTGGAGTTCATGGTAGAGCCCACCAGAGATTTTATGTTCTTTTTCTTCTCGTAATTGTTTAAGGATGGGATTGTCAGGCTCTATTGTGTAGAGATCTGTTGGGGAGCAAGAAAAGTACTCACATAACTTGCGTATGACTGAGGGTGAAAGCTTTTCGCCTCTTCCAATTTTAGAAATGGTTCTTGAAGATATGTGAAGTAATTGCGTTAAGTTTGATTTGCGTATGTTATTCTTTTCTAATATTGTTATTAATCCCTGGTAATTATACATATGCTACCTCCATAATCTTTACTTATCATATAAAAAAATAAATAAAAAGTAAAGATTTTGGAATGAAAAGTAAAGATATACGATTAACAAGTAAAGAATAATGAAAGCTTGTACTATATATTTGTTCGTGACTCTAGCTACATACAAAGCATCTCTTCTCATGGTATAATACGATGTGATACAAGGAGGGCCTATGACGATACGAGATAGGATTATTGCCTACTGGAAAGGGCGGAGCGGTGATTTTGGTGCGCTACGCATGAAGGAATTACAATCGAAGTTAGCACCTCGCTGGTTGCGAGAGATTTCTCCGCATATTAAGGACACTCACCAACGAATTTTAGATTTAGGGACGGGAACGGGCTTTTTTGCCTTTTTGCTAGCACAACAAGGCTACTCGGTAACCGGCATTGATCTAACGGAAGATATGATTGCAGTGGCTAAGGCGCAAGCTGTGGAGTTACGAGATTCTCTGCGTGGGACTGTGGACTTTCGCTGTATGGATGCGATGCAACTAGACTTTCCTGACCAATCTTTCGATGTGATTCTGGCACGGAATCTGACTTGGACCTTACCAGATGTGGAAGCAGCTTATAAGGAGTGGTATCGAATACTTGCTCCGAAAGGGGTGCTCATCAACATTGATGGTGATTATGGAGTAGAGCTCAAAGTACCCGTGGTGTCACAGCATCACATTCATGAAGGCGTAGCGCAGGAAACGATGCGGGAATGTATTGCCATTACAGAGGAACTATCTATCAGTCGTATGGATCGTCCCCATTGGGATGTGCACATGATGCGCAAGGCAGGCTTTTCCAGAGTGTATTTAGATATGGCGGTGAGCAGCCGCATGTATGATGAAGAAGATGAATTATATAATCCAGTGCCACTCTTTTCGATTGTGGCAAGGAAATAAGGAGTAACTATGCAAACATTTGAAACTTTCAAGGTAACAGAAAAAAATAAATTTGCTATGACATCTGCGTTGGCGATGACTGATTTCACAAAATGTTTTGAACCAGTACTATTTCTATTTGGACAATCTGGTGTGGGTAAAACGCATCTGTTGAAAGCCATGGAGCAAGAGGCAGTGAAGCAGAACGCAGCCATCCGTGTGCGGTATGTGACAGGGGCGCAGTTTATGAAAGAATACAACGACAGCGTGACCTATGGTGAAGTGGCAGATTATATGGAAGAATACTGCAAATTACATTTGCTATTGGTAGATGATGTACAGGACATTGTGTATAGCGATGATGAAGGCGCTAAGAAGATGTTTATGCGTCTTGTGCTTGGCATGAAGGCAAAGCAACGTCGTATGGCAGTAAGCTTTGATGATACGTTTGACTCTGAAGATCGATCTAATGAATTACAAAATGAATTGACTGAGCATGTGGTAGCATTTGTAGAATAAGATAGAAATCAGTTATTACATCGTATACAAAAGTCGTATAACCTATGAAAATAGGCGGATTTCAAGGTATAGAAATCAGGTTTAATATCTGTTATACTTTAGAAGAAGAGGTTTCTATTGAGCGAGTGCTCAGGAGAGGAGATAAAGTATCATGGCTATTTCAGAAGAAGTACGACAACGATTTGCGGGAGAGTTTGAGAAGTTTCAAGCAGGGATTGAAGGTTTCTTTGCGAAAGAAATCGCTCCAAAAGATTTCAAAGGAATTGGCGGAGGATTCGGTAGTTATGCTGAACGTGGTTTTGAAAGTGCAATGTTGCGTTTGCGATTCTTTGGATCTCGTATTCTTCCATACCAAATGAAATTCTTGGTTAATGCGGTGAAAAAATATGATTTAAAACATGTACATTTTACAACAGGCCAATGTATTCAATTCCATAAATTACAAGGTGAACAAATTTTGGAATTGTATAAAGAGTGTTTTGAACATGATATCTATAATCGTGGTACTGGTGGAGATAATTTACGTAATGTAACGGCCAGTCCATTACATGGTGTACATCCAGATGAACCATTTGGTGTTACTCCATACTTGCAAGCCGTTAGTGAATATGCGGTGTCCTTGATCGGCACATTAGCATTGCCACGGAAATATAAAATTGGGTTCTCTGTGGTAGATAATGAAGGACATGCTAACTATAAAGATTTAGGATTCTTGGCAAAAGAAAATGGCAAGTTCGATGTCTACGCAGGTGGTGGTATTGGAGGCGGATCTGCCTTTGGTGTCTTAGTAGATGAAAATGTAGATCCAAATGAAGTATTACATCATGTGGAGGGTATGTTGCATTTGTACCATGAATTAGGTGATTTTAAAAATCGTGGGAAAGCTCGTTCTCGTTTCATTGCGCAACGATTAGGGGAAGAGGAATTCCGTAAAGCGTACCATGAATATTTAGAAAAATCTAAAGCGGCTCATGATTTAACATTGTCAGTAGCTCCTTACGAAGTGAAAAAAGCAGGTACAACAACACCAACGACAGCCTTGGCAAAACCTCAAAAACAAAAAGGATTGTATTACATTCAATACAAACCATTAGTGGGTACACCACCGATGGATGTGTTCGTAAAACTATTCGATTATGTAGGTGGTTTAGAAGAAACAGAAATCCGTATCTGCGGTGACGAATCTGTATACATCGTAAACTTAACTGGTGAAGAAGCAGATGCAGTAGCAGCTATTATCGGTGATACACATGCGAAAAACAAATTTGAGCACACTGTATCCTGTGTAGGAGCTACCATTTGCCAAATTGGCTTCCAGGATTCTTCTGGTCTTGTGAAAGTCATTAAAGATACGCTAGAAGCAGAAGGCTTATCGACAGATAAGTTGCCACAATTGCATGTATCCGGTTGTCCATCTTCCTGTGGTACACACCAAGTGGGCACACTAGGATTCCATGGATTTACAAAAGTAGTGGATAAAAAGCCTCAACCAGCTTTCAAAGTGTTCTTAAATGGTAATGGTGAATTAGAGGGTCCACGTATGTCAGAAGAAGTGGGAGTTATCACTGTGGAAGATATTCCTAAATTCTTCATTGATCTTGTGAATGCCTTAGAGACAGCAGGACAAGATTTTGACACATGGAAAGAACAAAATCCAGCGGCATTCCAAGACGTGATTGCTAAGTATCTATAATATGTGTATAAAAACGTTCTTACTCAGGTAGGAACGTTTTTTATTTTTTATTATGATTCCCATCTATGTGAGAATGCCAGGTAAGAGTCTATGCGGCCTAATCCTGACATGTTGATTGTATTGAAGAATTCCGATAGATACGGTATAATGAAAGGGATATCTCAAGAATGAGAATGGGAACTTCATGTGGTATAGGCATGGAAGTTTTGTTCATAGAGTTGTATATATAGGAGAGTCAAATGAAAAAAAGTACACTAGCTTTAGTAGGTGCTATGGCATTTGCTACGACTTTTGCAGTAGCTCCACAAGCACATGCTGAAATCAATGAGTATTCTAATTTGAATGATAAAACAGTGGTGGTACGTCAACCTGGTCAATCTATGGTATTGTCTATGCGTGAAGTAGCAGGTATTTTTGTAGGTCGCTATGTGAAAGCTGCTGTTAGTTCTATTACGTTAGACCCATCAAAAGGTAACTACCAATATGTGGTGGTAGGGTATACACCAAAACAAAAAATTACCATTGATGTAGACGTTATTACAGGGAAAGTAATCCGTGAATTCCGTTCTAGTAAAGCAAAAGATGTAGCTTCTAAAGTGTTTAATCCATTGAAAGTGGTAGCGCCGAAGCAAGCAGAGGCAGCGGCTCGTGAATTAGTAGGAGCAGGCTCTTTCTCTCGTGGTTGGGAAATTAAAGCCGAGAATAATGAAGTGCGCTACATTGTTCGTACACAGGATACTGATGAAAAAGAATATAGCGTTATCGTAGATGCTGTAACAGGTCAAGCGTTAGAAAAAGGTGAGCCTATTGATTGGGCGAAAATTAGAGCCGATCGCTTACGTAATGATGGGGTAGGTAAACCGTTCACATTACAAGAAGAGCCACAAGATGATTCAGATGATCCTACGAAAACATTGAAATAGGTGATGTATGACGTATCAAAATATTATATTTAGTATTGAAAATAATGTGGCCACCATTACATTTAATCGCCCAGAAGTGCAAAATGGATTCAATGTGCCTATGTGCCAAGAAATTCTAGATGCCATTCGGGTGGTGAAAGAAACGGATGAGGCCCGTGTATTAGTCTTCAAAGCAGAAGGGAAAGTCTTTTCTGTAGGCGGTGATTTAACAGAAATGAAACGCGCTGTAGAAGAGGATGATACAGAATCTTTGTTTGAGATTACTCACTTGGTAATGGAAATTTCTTTAGCCATGAAACATTTGCCGAAGCCTGTTGTGATGTGCACTGATGGTGCTGTGGCAGGGGCGGCTTTCAATATGGTATTGGCAGCCGATATGTGCGTAGCCTCTACCAATAGCCGATTTATTCAAGCTTTTGTTAATGTAGGATTAGCCCCTGATGCAGGTGGTATGTACTTGTTGAGCCGTGCTGTAGGTATCAACCGTGCTATGCAATTAGCTATGACTGGTGAGGCTGTAACGGCGGAAAAAGGCAAGGAATATGGTTTTGTTTATAAAGTGTGTGAACCAGAAATTTTGGAGCGCACCACGAATCGTTTGGTACAACGCTTGGCGAAAGGACCTGTTCATTCTTTCCGTGCTATGAAGCAAATGATGTGGGCTAGTTTTTTTACAAACTTTGAGGAATATGCGGAATTAGAAGTGAAAATCCAAAATTCCTTAGGGGGCACAGAAGATTTCCGAGAAGGTGTACGCGCCTTTGCAGAAGGAAGAAGACCTAAATTTAAATAGTACATCTGTGGATGTGAAAAGAAAGAGCTATTACGACTAAGTAGGGTCGATAATAGCTCTTTTTGCATGTAGAGAACATGTTCGTGAGGGGCTTCTATATATATGCTGTGGTCCTATATAGAGTAGGAGATATAGGTAATTGGGAGGCTAATAAAAAAGAGGGCCCTTCTAGAAAAGAGTCCTCATATATGTGATTAGCGGTCACCGTTAAAGATAGAGTTTTTAACGATAACGTAGTCAACTTTTTTGATGGCTTGTAGTGTAGTACCACCAGCGTAAGAGATAGAAGATTGTAAATCTTGTTCCATTTCTATCAATGTATCGAAGATACTGCCTTTAGATTGGATTGTAATTTTTTTGCCTTCTACGTTTTTGCGTTCCCCTTTTTGGTGTTCAGAAGCACTGCCGAAGTATTCTTTGTAAGTTACACCGTCAATAGTGACTTCCTTGCCTGGAGATTCGATATGACCAGCGAATAGAGATCCGATCATCACGAAGGAAGCACCAAAGCGAATAGATTTCGCAATGTCACCATGATCGCGGATACCACCGTCAGCGATGATAGGTTTTGTAGCCGCTTTCGCACACCAGCGAACCGCGGATAATTGCCAACCACCAGTACCAAAACCAGTTTTTAGTTTAGTGATACATACTTTACCAGGTCCGATACCTACTTTTGTGGCATCTGCACCAGCATTTTCTAGTTCACGTACGGCTTCTGGAGTACCTACGTTACCAGCGATAACGAAGCTTTCAGGAAGTTCACGTTTAATGTGTTGAATCATTTCAATAACGCTATTGGAATGACCGTGAGCAATATCGATAGTAATATATTCTGGGCATAGGTTTGCTTCTTTTAATTCTTTTACAAAATCAAATTCCTCTGGTTTTACACCGATGGAAATAGATGCAAATAAACCTGCCTCATGCATGTCTTTGACAAAGTCCAAACGTTTTTCAGGTTGGAAGCGGTGCATGATGTAGAAGTAGTTTTCAGCTGCTAATTGTTTTGCCAATTTTTCATCGATAATGGTTTGCATATTAGCTGGCACAATTGGTAAACGGAATGTACGACTTCCAAGCTTTACAGTTGTGTCACATTCACTACGGCTAGATACGATACATTTATTTGGTATCAGTTGCACGTCTTCATAATCGAAAATGTTTGTAGTATTGATCATTATTTGTTGCCCCCTAAATAGACATAATTAGGATTAAGACATAATCCTTATCTATTATACATAAGTCCCTTCAAGTTGGCAACATAACTTATGTACTTTCAGTGCATACATGAAGTATAGAATCGTAGAGAGTAACAATTTTTGCAAAAGACCTATAAAAAATGATAGAATAGAAATACTATAGAAAGTTGTTAATATCATGTGATTGAGCTTTCAGATTTTACATATACAGGTATCCATATAAAGGAGAAATACTATGAGTGCTACTAATTCACCAAAAAGTACGAATGATACAAATGTAACAAAAAGAACACCTGGCAAAACTTCTACCAATACACTGATGCTTGTTGAAGGTGGTTTAGTTATTGCGATGGCACAAATTTTAAGTATGTATGTGATTTACCAAATGCCACAAGGTGGTGCAGTCAAAGCAGCAAATTTAGTGCCATTATTGATATATGCTTACCGTTGGGGTGGTCGTGCAGGGATGTTGACTGGCTTAGTATATGGCATTGTTCATTTTATATTAGGGTTTAAATATTCCGTTCACTACTTAAGCATTATATTGGATTACTTGTTGGCCTATGGTGCTATCGGTATTGCGGGATTCTTTGGCGGTGCCGGTACGGTGAAAGCCTTCTTTGGGGCTGTCTATGCTGCGTTGACTCGCTTTGCTATGTCTGCCATTAGTGGGGTCGTAGTATTTGGTGCCTATGCGCCAGAAGGACAAAGCCCTTGGGTGTATTCTTTGTTATACAATGCTACCTACATGTTACCAGATTTAATCATTAATTTGGTGGTATTGGCCGTGTTGTATGTACCGGTGATGAAAGGCTTGCGTCGAGTAAATACTAATCATAGATAGAAACTAGGTATCTAGTAAGACATAATACGTATATAGGAGATATAGATGATTTCAGAGTTAGGAATAATTATTTTAGCGGGCGGGTTAAGTACTCGTATGGGAACAGACAAGACGAGATTGCCTTGGGGAAGCACAACCCTGTTGGGGGAGATGCTCCGCAAGGCGGTACTAACAGAATGTGGAGAAATTATAGTTTCCATCAACCGTGATTTAGAAGAATCAGAATTGCATATTTTAGAAGAAGCTCGCTCCTTTGGACGCGATATTCAATTGGTGCACGATCGCATTCCGGATAAAGGACCATTGAGCGGATTGGAAGCTGCCTTTGCAGTAGGATCCAAAGAAGCATATATTGTAGTATCTGCAGATATGCCTTGGTTCTCATTCCATTGGTTGCCATCGTGGGAAGTTCATATTGATACATTCTTGCAAGGAGAATTATTGGCTATGGTTCCCTATGTGGGATTACAAGAGTATGAGCCATTAGCCGCTATTTATAAAGCGTCCGTATTCTCTTATATTGAGCAAGCTTTAGAAGGTGATGACGTATCCATGCATGGTATGTTAGAACAGATTCCTTATATGGAAATGGATATGATTGATGAAGCTGAAATGTATCAAAATGTAAATACAAAGCTTTCCTATAAACTGGCTCAAGCAAAAGCTTTAAATCGCGAACGTTCTGTACCGATTGTATCGATTAGTGCAGGCCAGTCCAAATCTGGCAAAACAACGGTAGCAACAGCACTGATCAAAGTCTTGTCAGAACGTGGTATCGTCGTAGGCATGGTGAAAAGTGACGGTCATGGATTTACTATGGATACGGAGGGAACTGATACTTGGAAAGCTACACAGGCAGGGGCGAAGGCAGTCGCTATTGCAGGGCCTAATGGGTATGCGATGATCGTAAATGATGAACGTATGCAACGTCAGCAGCAGTTGATTCGATTAGCCAATGAGATGCCAGTAGATCTAGTGTTCCTAGAAAGCCGCACTCATGGAGTGGCACCGATTATTGAAGTGGTGCGTACTGACCATGATGAAGCTCGTTTGCATCAGGTGGATGATATTGTAGCTGTAGTAACGGATGCAGACGACCGATTGGAAGGAAGTACTCTGTGTGAACAATTTAGCTTTAGCGATGATGATATGGAGCGTTTAGCAGATTGGATAACAAAGGAGTTATTATGATACCTGCAGTAACAGTGGAGGGAGCCTTACAAGAATTGAAGGCTCCTTTTAGTAAATATATATTGGGAACAGAGCAAGTTTCATTAAAGGCATGTGGAGGTCGAGTGTTAGCAGAACCTGTGGTGGCACAGATGAACTATCCTCCATTCCGTCGATCTGCCATGGATGGTATTGCCGTTGCCTTTCAGGAAGGGGTCAACACCTATACCATCATAGATACAATCGGTGCAGGAGAAACATTTCAAGGCACATTAGCCAAAGGGCAAGGTATTGCGATTATGACGGGAGCGATGATTCCTGATACAGCAGATACTGTGATTGTGAAAGAAGCTCTCGTAGAGATAGATGCTAATCATGTACGAGTGGCTGGCAAGATTCAACAAGGACAACATATTTTGTTAGAAGGAGAAGATGTACAGGCTGGAGAAGTACTAGCTGCTACAGGGACACGATTGGCGCCGGGGCACATGGCCTTATTGGCTAGCCAAGGTGTTCAAACTGTATGTGTGTACCGAAAGCCACGAGTACTTTTGTTGACGACAGGTCGTGAAGTAGTAGATGTATCGGATGCGGTACAAGCGGGACAAATCTATAACTCTAATCGATATTTATTCCAAGGTGCATTAGAATCTCTTGAAGTTGAGGTAGCAGTTGTTGCACATTTGTCAGATGCACTAGATGCATTGGAATCAAATTGTCAAAAGGTACTTCAATTACTCGATGCAAATGGGCCCATTGATATGATCATTAGTACGGGTGGTGTATCCGTAGGCGATTTTGATACAATGCCTCAACTCTATGAACAACTAGGAGCTCGTACACTATATCGTCGGTTGCAGATGAGACCAGGGGCAGCTTCCTTTGGAGGATGTATAGAAAGAGATGGCCATATAACATGGTGTATGGGCTTATCTGGGAATCCTACAGCAGCGCTAAATCAATTTTATATACTGGTAGCACCTATATTGCGTTCCTTATCAGTAGGTACTGAGAGTAGAACACCTTGGATATCTTGCTATTTAGGGGAATCTATAGATCGTAAGCATCCTTGTGATCGGTATTATCAGGGATCTTTGCAATATGAAGAAGGGAAATGTTGGTTTTATCCAAACTTTGCTATGACATCAGGTGGAATTAAAAGTATAGCAACGGCGGAAGGACTTGTTAAAGTAGCTAAAAATAGTGATGTTATGAAACAGGGAAATCTTGTAGAAGTGCTTTTATTTTCAAAGTAAGTGAGAATAAAGAATCAAAAAAATGAATAAATACCCTTATTTTTAAACGAAATATCTTGTGTATATAGAAAAAATTTGGTATAATCTTTCTATAGAATTATAAACTAGGGTCTGACAAAAGAGACACGATGTGCTATCCAGTACACCAGTGCCTCTTTTTATATGGTCCATATAAGGGTATTACTTTGAAAGAAAGGGGATTCTATGGCAGTATTAAAAAAATTGGGCCTATCCGGATGGATTGTTATTGGCTTGATTGCAGGGGTATTGGTGGGCGTTGTAGCACCAGATTTTGCGAAACAATTAAAACCGTTAGGTGATGTATTTATTCGCATGATTAAAATGATTGTAGTTCCATTGATTTTCAGCTCTCTTGTTATGGGGATTGCTGGTACAGGGGACTTTAAAAAGTTAGGTCGTCTAGGCGGTAAAGCTATTTTATGGTTCGAAATTGCAACAACATTGGCATTATTTGTTGGTTTATTTGTAGTTAACGTATTTGAACCAGGTGTAGGTGTTAATTTAACAGCTACTGGCAATGCGGTGGATATTGCTAATAAAGCAGCTGCCAAAGGGGAAATGGACCACATACAAATGTTGGTTAACATCATTCCAACGAATATCGTAGATGCTATGGCTCGTGGCGATATGTTGCAAATTATCTTCTTTAGTTGTATGTTTGCGATTGCTGCAGCTAGTATTGGTAAAGAAGGTAAACAAATTGTAGAGCTTTCCAAAGACTTGGCTCACATCATGTTTAAAGTGACGCACTATGTTATGTACGTATCTCCAATCGGTATTTTTGGTGCTATTGCCTATACGGTAGGTAACTTCGGTTTAGGTATGTTAGTACCGTTAATGAAACTTGTATTTACATTATACGGTGGATTGATTTTATTCTTAGTGATCATCGTTGCTATCGCATCATTCCTTACAAAAGTAAACTTGTTTAAATTAGGTAAAGTGTTGAAAGAGCCAATCGTATTGGCCTTCTCTACAGCAGCTTCTGAAGCAGCATTACCGATTGCGATGGAAAAGTTGAAAAAAGTAGGGATTCCGAATCAGGTCGTAAGCTTTGTGTTACCATTGGGATATACATTTAACTTAGATGGATCTACATTGTATTCGTCCTTAGCAGTTGTATTTATTTCACAAGTATATGGCATTCCGTTTCCGATTGAACAACAATTGTTGATGGTTCTTACGTTGATGTTATCTACGAAAGGGATTGCAGCAGTACCAGGAGCTTCCTTAATTGTGATTGCGGGTACAGCAGCTGCCTTTGGATTGCCGGTAGAAGGATTAGCATTAATTCTTGGTGTGGATCGTATCTTGGATATGGCTCGTACCGTATGTAACTTGTCTGGTAACTGCTTAGCGGCTGCTCTAGTAGGTCGTTGGGAAAATGAAGTATCTGCAGAGCGATTGACATATTTAATGGAACATCCATTAACTGATGAAGAAGTAGATGCGATGGAACAAGAAAGCTTTGAGCACGTAGGCGAAGCTCACGAAGATGTAAAAGCATAAATACAAAGTATTTAGATTGTACTTTATCTAGTATAACAATATAAGCACCATGCTAATATAGAACAGGCATGGTGCTTTTTTGTTGCCTATGTATAGATATTTTATGTCGAATTGTGACAATTATTAATAGACGAAATATAGGAAAACGTTGTATGATGGTTCTAATAGACTTTTTCTTTATTGTAGTACTAGTCAAAAGCATGAATCTACGAAGAGTGTCAATTAGTCGATGATATTGTATGTTCTATGCAAGTGCATGAGTGCGTATTGGGAGGGGAATATATATGTTAAGTGATATTGAAATTGCTCAACAGGCAGAGATGAAACCAATTGTAGAGATTGCCAAAGGATGCCAACTTTCAGAAGATGAATTGGAATTATATGGAAAATATAAAGCGAAAGTTTCCTTTGATGCGATGGAACGTTTACAACATAAACCGAATGGAAAACTTGTGTTAGTGACGGCCATTACACCAACACCAGCTGGAGAAGGAAAATCGACTACAACCATCGGTTTAACACAAGCCTTGCAACACATTGGAGTGAATAGCATTGCTGTATTGCGAGAACCATCGTTAGGGCCCGTCTTCGGTGTGAAAGGTGGCGCTGCAGGCGGTGGCTATGCACAAGTGGTACCAATGGAAGATATCAACCTTCATTTTACAGGGGATATGCATGCGATTACATCGGCTAACAATTTATTAGCAGCTATGATTGATAATCACATTTTTCAGGGCAATGCATTGCAAATTGATGTGAGACGCATTAGTTGGAAGCGTGTGATGGATATGAATGATCGCGCCCTACGAAATGTTGTGGTGGGTCTTGGTGGCCCTATGAGTGGTGTACCACGGGAAGATCACTTTATGATTACAGTGGCCTCAGAAATTATGGCTATTTTGTGTTTAGCTCGTGATTTAGAAGATTTAAAAGCCCGATTTGGACGAATTGTCATTGGCACAAATCTATCGGGCGAACCTGTATTTGTACATCAATTAGGTTGTGAAGGGGCGATGGCGCTTCTTATGAAAGATGCCATAAAACCAAATTTAGTACAAACCCTTGAGCATACGCCAGTGTTGATTCACGGTGGGCCATTTGCGAACATTGCTCATGGATGTAACTCTATTATTGCCACTAAATTGGGATTGAAGCTAGGTGATGTTGTCATTACAGAAGCGGGCTTTGGCGCTGATTTGGGAGCGGAAAAGTTCTTGCATATTAAATGTCATTATGGAGATATTTTCCCAGATGCAGTGGTGATTGTGGCGACGATACGAGCTCTAAAAATGCATGGAGGCGTGCTAAAATCTGATCTTACAACAGAAAACGTGACAGCAGTACAGGAAGGCTTTGTCAATTTAGAAAAACAAATTGCCAATATGAAAGCCTTTGGGCTACCTGTATTAGTGAGCGTTAATAAATTTGCTACTGATACAGCTGCTGAAATCGATGCATTGTTAGCATTGTGCGAACGCCATGGTGTCGATGTGACACTGAATGAATGTTGGGAAAAAGGCGGTGCTGGTGGCATCGATATGGCACAGCAAGTGATGCGTATATTAGAGAATACAACGACGAAACCGACTTTCTTATATGATGTGAAAGATACCATTTCAAATAAATTGACAGCTATCGTTAAAGAAATATATGGCGGTACTGGAATTGTATTTACAAGTGCAGCGAAAAAACAAATTGCGCAATTAGAAGGATGGGGCCTTGCGGACTTACCGGTATGCGTAGCTAAAACACAATATTCTTTAAGTGATAACCCAGAATTATTGGGAGCCCCAACTGATTTCACAATTACAGTACAAGATGTGCGTATTGCCAATGGTGCTGGATTTATTGTGTGTCAGACAAGTAATATCATGGTTATGCCAGGTTTGCCAAAACAGCCAGCTGCTCTTGGCATGGATGTGGCCACAGATGGCACAATTCAAGGGCTATTCTAGGAGGTAATATGGAATTACATACAGTATCAGTGTTGGATTTTATTCGTGAACTGGGCTCTAGTGCTCCGGCTCCAGGGGGTGGAAGTGTAGCGGCGATGAGTGGCTCTACGGCAGCAGCACTCATCGAAATGGTAGCGAATTTGACGATTGGTAAAACGAAGTATGAATCTGTCCAAGAAGAAATGAAAGAGATTCAAGGACGGATGTGTCAGGTGAAAGAAGACTTTATCCACTATATTAATAAAGATAGTGCAGCTTTCATGGAACTAATGGGGGCTTTCAAGTTACCAAAAGAAACTGACGAGGAAAAACACGTTCGTAAAGAAGAGATTCAACGCACTACAAAGCAAGCTGCCCTCGTACCATTTGAAATTGGTGTGCTAGCTGTATC
Organism: Veillonella sp. CHU110; assembly: GCF_003992255.1. Lineage (NCBI taxonomy): Bacteria > Bacillati > Bacillota > Negativicutes > Veillonellales > Veillonellaceae > Veillonella > Veillonella sp. CHU110. Next base: position 150,059 of record NZ_RQVA01000002.1, read on the forward strand.
CTTGTTGCCGTTGGCAGAAACAGTGATTGTGAAAGGAAATACAAATGCCATTACTGATGGTGCCATTGCTGTGATTAATGCCAGAGCAGCTGTAAAAAGCGCATTTTTAAATGTTAGAATTAACCTCGGCTCTATTCAGGATCAAGAGTTTGTGGATGCCATGAATGTACGTATGAGCGAGATTGAAGCAACATTGGATGAAGAGGAGAAACGCCTGTTAAGTTTGGTGCAATTATAACCAAAGGGCTTGCTTACCTGTATGAAAGGTACTGCATTTTGTACGGTAAGAAAAACTAATAAGTATGATAAAAAGGAGATCCTGAATGGATATTTTAGTAAACCCCATCGTGTTATCGGTGATTGCCATGTCAATCTTGTGTTTACTGCGATTCAATGTGTTGCTGTCAGTCATTGCAGCTTCCTTGGTGGCAGGATTAGCAGGTGGTATGTCTGTGACAGATACGATCGAATCCTTGATTGGCGGTATGGGCGGCAATTCGGAAACAGCATTTAGCTACATTTTATTAGGGGCCTTAGCGATTGTCATAGGCCGTTCTGGGCTAGCTACAGTAGTGACGAAAAAAATTACGAATATAGTAGGAACAAAAAAGGTAGCGTTTACATTGCTCATTGCCTTTGTAGCGTGCTTTTCGCAAAATTTAATTCCTGTGCACATTGCCTTTATTCCCATTTTAATTCCGCCCCTATTGGTGGTTATGAATCGTATGAAATTGGACCGTAGAGCGGTGGCGTGTGCTTTAACATTTGGGCTGAAAGCGCCATATGTATCTTTGCCAGTTGGATTTGGCTTGCTGTTTATGACTATCATAAAAGATCAAATGGTAGCGAACGGAGTGAATGTATCGATTTCCGATATAGCTTCTGTTATGTGGATTGGTGGCATATCCATGGTGGTAGGATTATTGCTTGCCATTGTGTACTATAGTCGAAACCGTGAGTATGAAGATATTGCGGTGATACAAGAAGAAACTACCGATGAAGTACCTCGTATGACGGCGGACTGTTGGAAAGGTCTTGCGGGAGCAGCAGTCGCTTTTGTGGCACAATTATATTTTAAGTCTTTGCCGATTGGTGCTCTGGCTGGTTTAGTTGTATTCTTTGCAACAGGTCTTATTAAGTGGTCAAAAATGGATGAAGATATTGAAGGTGGTATCCGTATGATGGGGACCATAGCCTTTGTCATGTTAATTGCAGCGGGCTATGCTAACGTTTTGCGTGAGACCAACTCAGTAGAGCATTTAGTGTCAGCCACTGTATCTATCATCGATTCTAAGTTAATTGGTGCTATCGTTATGCTAGTGGTAGGCTTGTTAATCACAATGGGAATTGGCACTTCCTTTGGGACCATTCCGGTGATTGCTTCGATTTACATTCCTATGGGAGTGCATTTAGGATTTTCCGTGCCAGCTATCATATTGCTGATTGGTATCGCTGCAGCATTAGGTGATGCAGGGTCTCCAGCATCTGACTCTACATTAGGACCTACATCAGGACTTAATGCAGATGGACAACATAATCATATATGGGACACTTGTGTGCCAACATTTATATTCTATGACATTACCTTGTTAGTAGGTGGTGTTGTAGGGGCGCTAATTTTATAAAAATAGAATTTAAATAATGCACGCAGTTTCACAAATTAGCTAAAACAGCTATCTGTGAACTGCGTGCATTTTTCAAGAACTCAAGTTTAGAAAAAATAAAGTGATGTCAAACTAATGTCAAAAAGATGTCAACTTGAAAAAGTTACGTTAATCGATTATGGTATTACATAACAAAAGAACCGCACTGTTGTGCGGTTCTAGATGTGGTGGAACACCAGGGGTTCGAACCCTGGACCCTCTGATTAAGAGTCAGATGCTCTGCCAACTGAGCTAGTGTTCCATAGTTGAACTGAAATTATGGTTTTATTATAGACCCATCATTCAATTTTGTAAACGATAAATTTAGAAATTACATAGGTAACTACTTGCTATTTACGCGGTTCTATGTAATAATAGAGAGGTCAGGAATTGCCTGGCTTTTTTAGATTGCATTTGACATAGGCTCCCACTTGTGGTAGTCTATATTAGTATGTTTATGATGTAATAGCCGTCTAGGCACTTTAAAGAGAGGTGTAAACTGATGCGTAACGCAGTAACTATGGCTTGTACTGAATGCAAGCAACGTAACTATCAGACAAACAAAAACAAAAAAAATAACCCAGATCGTATTGAAATGAATAAATTCTGTAAATTCTGTGGTAAACACACGTTACACCGTGAAACAAAATAATTATTCAGTTATTTGTTGACGTGAGGATGTGATATCATGGCAGTAACTAATTCCAAAGCTCAAACACAACAAAACGGCAATGGAAAATTTGTTCGTGAAGTTCGTTCTGAGCTTAAGAAAGTAGTCTGGCCTACACGTAAAGAGCTTGTGAATTATACGATTGCAGTATTCGTAGCAGTGATTCTTATTTCTGCTATTATTGGTATCGTTGACACAGTGTTTGCAGAACTTTTTAAATTGTTAAAGAGTGCTGTAAGGTAGGAGGCCTTTTTGATGGGAACAGATAAAAAGTGGTATGTCTTACATACTTACTCAGGCTACGAAAATAAAGTAAAAACCACTTTGGAATTGAAAGTTCAAGCTATGGGAATGGAAGATGTGATTTCTCGCATTTTGATTCCTATGGAAGATGAAATCGATGAAAAAGATGGTGTAAAAAAAGTAGTAAAACGCAAAGTCTTTCCGGGCTATGTGCTGGTAGAGATGGAAGTAAATGATGAATCATGGTATGTAGTGCGTAATACGCCGGGTGTAACAGGATTCGTTGGTTCTGTAACAAAACCAGTACCACTATCTGATTCTGAAGTAGCTTATATCTTAAAGTCTCAAGGTTTAGATCAAGAGCCAGTACAAAATCTCGACGTTGAAGTAGGAGAAACTGTCCGAATTACATCCGGTGCTTTTGAAGATAGGACCGGCGTTATTACTGAAATTAACCACGAACATGCAAAACTACGTTTAAATGTAGAAATGTTTAATCGTGAAACCCCAGTAGAGGTAGAATATTCTCAAGTTGAGAAGATTCTTTAATATATAATATAACTCTAACCTTTTTAGGCGGCCGGGAGGTTGCCAGTGGGAGGGGCAATTTCGCTCCGTTACCACCACATTTTGACGCAAGGAGGTGTAATCACCATGGCTAAAAAAGTTAGTAAAGTTGTGAAATTACAGTGCGAGGCTGGTAAAGCGAGTCCAGCGCCACCGATTGGTCCAGCTTTGGGTCAAGCAGGTGTTAACATCATGGGCTTCGTTAAAGAATTTAACGAAAGAACAGCTCAACAAGCTGGTCTTATCATCCCAGTTGTTATTACTGTATACGAAGATAGAAGCTTCACTTTCATCACAAAAACTCCACCAGCTGCAGTTTTATTGAAAAAAGCAGCAGGTATCCCAAAAGGATCTGGAGTACCTAACCGTGATAAAGTAGCTAAAGTTGGTCGCGATAAAGTTCGTGAAATCGCTGAACTTAAAATGCCTGACCTAAATGCTAACACTGTTGAGCAAGCTATGCGTATGGTAGAAGGTACTGCACGCAGCATGGGCATTGAAATCGTTGATTAATTAGCGTACGGTATGTGACTCACATATCGGTGGGAGGGACATCCCGTTACACCACATAAGGAGGAATAAAAATGGCAAAAGTAGGTAAGAAATATGCTGAAGCAGTAAAACTTATCGAAGCAGATAAATTCTACGAACCAGTAGAAGGTATTGAATTAGTTAAGAAAACTGCCACTGCAAAATTCGACGAAACAATTGAAATCGCTTTCAACTTGAACGTCGATCCTAAATACGCTGATCAACAAGTTCGTGGTGCCGTTGTATTACCACATGGTACAGGTAAAACTCAACGCGTACTCGTATTTGCGAAAGGCGACAAAATTAAAGAAGCTGAGGATGCTGGCGCAGATATCGTTGGTTCCGAAGAATTAGTAGCAAAAGTACAAGGTGGTTTCAGCGACTTCGACGTTGTTGTAGCTACTCCTGACATGATGGGCCAAGTTGGTCGTTTAGGTAAAATTTTAGGTCCTAAAGGCTTAATGCCAAACCCTAAAGTTGGTACTGTAACACCTGATGTAGCTCGTGCTGTTAGCGAAATTAAAGCAGGTAAAATCGAATACCGTACAGACAAAGCTGGTATTATTGCTTGTCCTATCGGTAAAGCATCTTTCGATGATGCGAAATTACTTGACAATTTCCGTACAATCGTTGATACTATTGTTAAGGCCAAACCTGCAGCAGCTAAAGGTCAATACATTAAATCTGTGACTATTAGCTCCACTATGGGTCCTGGCGTTCCTATGAACGTGTTTAAATTAACAAGCACTACTAAGGAACAATAATTATATATGTTCTCTTAGCTGTAGACGGCTGGCATCATTTGATTTAATGAGGAAACTCGCCCGCTGAGGCTGAATCCAATCTATTATAGAATGGTTCTCGACCTCAACGTCTTCGTTGAGGTCGTTTTTACGCTAAGATAGTACATAGAAAATCACCAAAAATCTACAAGGAGGTATTCTAATGGCTGTCACTCAACAAAAACAAGCAGTTGTAGCTCAAATGAAAGAAACTCTTTCTGAAGCGAAAGGTGCTGTATTAGTTGGTTATAGCGGTTTGACTGTTGCTCAAGTAACAGATCTTCGTCGTAAATTCTTGGCTGAAGGTGTAGACTACAAAGTAATTAAAAATACTTTGACTCGCATCGCTGCTAACGAATTAGGTTACGAAGCTTTCTCTGAGCATTTAGAAGGTCCTACTGCATTAGCAACTTCTAGCACAGACGCTGTAGCTCCAGCTCGTATTCTTGAAAACTTCATTAACGACACAAAAACTGAAGCTTTAACTGTTAAAGCTGGTATTGTGGAAGGTGAAGTTTTAACTGCTGCACAAGTACAAGAAATTGCAAACTTGCCGAACCGCGAAGGTATGCTTTCCATGCTTCTTTCCGTGCTTCAAGCTCCAGTTCGCAATGTAGCGTACGCAGTAAAAGCTGTTGCGGAAGCAAAAGACGAAACTGTTGCATAATAGCAACACAATTAACTAAGATAACATATATCAATAATGGAGGATATCAATCATGGCATTGAACATCGAACAAATCGTTGCTGATTTAGAAAACGCAACTATTCTTGAACTTAATGATCTTGTAAAAGCAATCGAAGACAAATTCGGCGTAACTGCTGCTGCTCCTGTAGCTGTAGCTGCTGCTGGTGCTGCTGCTGGTGGCGCTGAAGCTAAATCCGAATTCGACGTAATTCTTAAAGACGCTGGTGCTTCCAAAATCAACGTAATCAAAGTTGTACGTGAAGCTACTGGCTTAGGCTTGAAAGAAGCTAAAGCTATCGTTGACGGCGCTCCTGCTCCTGTAAAAGAAGGCGTAGCTGCTGCTGACGCTGAAGCTTTAAAAGCTAAATTAGAAGAAGCTGGCGCATCTGTAGAATTGAAATAATTCTTAAGCTACTAAAAACCCCTTGAACATTCGTGTTTGAGGGGTTTTTGTGTTATAATGCACTTGTAAGATATCATTCTAGGTTGTAGAAAATTAAAGGGAGGAAATTGTCATGATTATAGTATTGAATATAGTTTGGTTTATAATTGCATTTATTGTTACATCAGTTATTTTGGATCCTCATTTTCAAGGTGTAAATCGACATATATTCTTTAGTAGCATTTTAACAGATTATGCATTATTTTCAGTTATAATGCTTATTCCAGCTAACATTGCTCATAGAAAGGGCAAATCATTTAGTTTATTTGCTATTTACGGAATATTGTTATGGATAGTTGCATTAATACATGCCATTATGATGTCTTCTGATAAGGTTAAGGCAGAGCCAGACAAATATAAGTCTTGCCCATATTGTGGAGAAACAGTACTTAAAGTTGCTACAAAATGTAAACATTGTCATGAAATGCTTGAATAAAAATTTGCAAAAGATATTAACTTGCGTGTTAATAAAAAGACGGGTATTGTGCCCGTCTTTTTATATTAAAACTCTTCGATATATGGTATACTTAATAAGTATGATATAGTTACAAAATCTATTATGAGGGCGGGGGGCTGTATTCACTAGCGTAAGGAACTATTGTCCTTTTAGTAGATTTATTATATATAGTAAAGATGATTGTAATCCAGTAGAGGAATATTATGAAAATTATTATATCCCCTAGTAAAACAAAAGATATAAAAGGAATTCCTAATGCTCCAAAGTTTGCACCCCATATGACGGAACGGATTGTAGAACATATGCAAGGTATATCAAAGGATGTCTTAGGAAAAGTTTTAAAAATAAAAGAGGCTGTATTAGATGAGGTATATACTTTTTACCAAAACTATGATACTGAAGTAGAAGGTATGGCTGCACTCAGTTATGATGGCTTATCTTTTAAAAATTTTAATTACGAAGGCTTATCGACGGAGGGAAAACTATTTGCTAACTCTCATGTATGGATAGGATCTGCCTTGTATGGCTTAGTAGCCCCTGATAGTGGTATTAAAAGATATCGGCTAGATTTAATAGATCCTGTATTAAAAGCTGAGAAAACTAGTTTGTATGCATGGTGGCAACCATTGATTGATGAAGCTGTGCTTAGGGAAGAGTGGATTTTAAATCTAGCATCTAAAGAATATTCTAAATGGATCAATCACCCTAAGATGGTGACTATTGAGTTTCTAGAGCATCGTAATGGAGTATGGAAACAATTAAGTACATCATCCAAACAGATGCGAGGCACTTTAGTGCATTATATGTGTGAGCATCAAATTACTGAACTTTCAGAATTGCCAAAAGAATTGAAAGGGTTTGTATTGGATCCATTACCAAAACAGTTAGATGGTTCATTTACGTTAGCCTATCGTAAATAGGCATAAAAATGTTTAAATTAGATTTGAGGCATATAATAGAATGTAGTAACCTATACGTGTTTATATAATGAATATATAGTATAAAAAATATACCTAATCAAGGTATTAAAATTGAGGGACTATGACAGTAGATAGTATTTTAGAGAAAGACCTTGTTGGTAACGAGTGGTTAACAGAAGAAGAGTTACGATTTCTGATGACCGTTACTGATGAGGAAACATTGCAAAAGATTTATAAAAAAGCCTATGAGGTAAAAGCTGCTTACGTAGATAAGGTAGCCTATTACCGTGGACTCATTGAGTTTTCCAATCGCTGTATAAAAAACTGTTTATATTGTGGCATTCGCTATGAAAACAGCAAGACGGAACGTTTCGATATGTCTCGAGATGATGTGTTGAAAATGGCGAAATGGGCCTATGAGCATGAATATGGTTCTCTAACTTTGCAATCTGGTGAAAGAACAGATGAGGGCTTTGTTGATTACGTAGTAGATCTAATTCGAGATATTAAAAAGCTAAGTAATAATGAATTAGGTATTACTATGTGCGTGGGAGAACAATCGGAAGAAGCGTACCGACGTATGCGTGAGGCAGGAGCAGACCGATATTTACTACGGATTGAAACAACGAATCAAGAATTGTTTGAGATGATTCATCCTAAGGATGCGTTACACTCTTTTGAGACTCGAGTCAATTGTTTGAAGTCCTTGCGAAAAGTAGGATTCCAAGTGGGGACAGGTGTAATGATTGGCCTCCCAGGTCAAACCTTAGATGATCTTGTGAATGATATTTTATTCTACCGTGATATGGATATCGATATGATCGGTATGGGGCCCTATGTTGTCCATCATGATACACCATTAGGACAACGGGCTTTGGATCTAGGTATCGATTCTAAAGAAGGGAAATTAGAACGAGTACAATTAGGCTTAAAAATGATTGCTTTAACACGCTTATTCCTAAAAGATGTGAATATTGCAGCCACAACAGCATTACAAGCATTGGATAAATTGGGTCGTGAAAAAGGACTTGCAGCAGGTGCCAATATATTAATGCCTATTATTACAGTGCCAGAACATCGTGCAAAATATTTACTATACGATAATAAACCATGTGTGGACGATAATGCAGACCAGTGTAAGGAATGTTTAACTCGCCGCGTGATGTCCATTGGAGACCGTGTGGGTTGGAAAGAACAGGGTAATTCACAGCATTATAAGAAGCGAATTGTGAAATAGAAAGGAGAGTATATGAACTTATTAAGTGAAATTTTACGCCATAATCAAGAGTTTTTAGAAAGAAATAAGCCAGACTATGGAGATGTTACAGAGCCTGTTAGTAAAGTGCCTACAAGAGAAGTAGCTATATTAACTTGTATGGATACGAGACTGGTTAATTTTATGGAGCAAGCCTTGGGTATTGAACGAGGTCATGCGAAAGTAATTAAGAGTGCAGGGAACTCCATTTCAGGTGTGTTTGATAGTGTTGTGCGCAGCTTGCTTGTTTGTATTTATGAATTGGGTGTATCTGAAATTTTTGTTATCGGACACTATGAATGTGGTATGGCTAAGACTACTTCTGAAAGCTTAACAAAGGCGATGCTTAGCCGTGGTGTTGCGCCAGAAGCGATTCAAATGGTACGCCATGAATTAGAACATTGGGCTGATGGATTTTCCCATCCCGTAGATAATGTACAAGAGACAGTAAGTATGTTGCGAATGAATCCACTCATTCCAAAAGATGTAGCCATTCATGGATTGATGATGCACCCTAATTCTGGAGAAGTGGAAGTTGTAGAAACTGGCTACGATTTATAAAAAGTGATTGACAAACAGTATCAATCTATGATATTCTTATTGAGTATCATGGAGGATTACTCAAGAGGCTGAAGAGGACGGTTTGCTAAATCGTTAGGTCGGGTTACCGGCGCTAGGGTTCGAATCCCTAATCCTCCGCCATGATCGAAAGACGTATGTGCTATGCATGTACGTCTTTTTTGTATTGCATAGAGTTTGAGGATATGAGATCATACTATGCTCATCATAGTTATATATCTCTAACATAGTTTAGTAGTATTTTATACAGATAGAAAGTATGTATTTCGTGGGGGATACTATGGAGTGTTCACTATGATTATCCGGTACAATATAGATAAAACTTGCACTCTATAGTACATGAAACTATATATCCTATGATATAATAATAGTATTATGTATATTATGCGAATACAGGGAGAAGACCTATGGAAGTATATTATTCACCAATACAAGAAGCAAATCAAGAATTAATTCATAAACGATTAGAGTTTTTATTGCGTAAAATTGGCTTTGAAGAAATTCAATGCAAAGGGAAAACAGTAGCCTTGGTGCGAAATGATTTACACAGTGACTATGTGGCCTATGAAACAGTGGTTGCCTATATGAAAGACCGTATTGAAGCAGAAGGTGGCACTGTAGTGTATATGGATGAGCCTTCTAGTGCGTATAAAGAGGTCATTGTGCCTGATGGAGAAGCGGTGAAAGTAGCTTTCATTGATGAAAGAGTAGCTACTTGTGATGTCATCATTACGGTGAATCATATTAAAGCGAATGAATACAGTGGATTCTCGGGTGCTGTGAACAATACTGGTTGGTATTCCGCAAGTTTGGAAGGCCGTCGTGAGCTTGTTGGCTTAACGGGTACAGAGCATCATAAAGCGGTGGCTGAATATGCTGCAGCAGCTACAAGAAATCGCCAACGATTCCATGTAGGGGTGGCGATGGATGTAGTAGCAGATTATGTGAACCAAGAAAAACTAGTAGCTGCAGGTGCTACAAACGAAATCGTAGGTAACTTGGGAATTGTTGTATCCTATGACATGGTAGCTATGGATGAAGCTTTGGGCGATATTATCACGCAAGCTACACCAGTGGAAAATGGCGTGCTTAGCACGGTAGAAAAACGCACGTGGGATTATTTTAAAGATATTTCCCCTAATAGCGAATGGCAAGCCATCTTACTACGTGCAGACCGAATGGGACTAGGTACACGCTCCTATGCTTTAGTGAAAGACGAAGAGTTGATCTTCTATGGAGAAAAAATTTAATAGAGTTTAGTTAGATCAATAAATAGCTTTCGTACATTGTACAAAGAATAGTTTCTATGAGTAATAAAAAATCTCTAGTTTGAGCGAGTGCATGGTGCATAGCTTGGACTAGAGATTTTTGTGTCTAGAGGAGATAGGGGTTGAGGTCAAAGAATAGGGGCCTTAAAGAAGTATAAAAACACCCTAGGTGGAATCCTAGGGTGTTTTGCTTTGTATTATTTATATAGCAATATAAAAATATGCCATTCTTATTACCGAGGATAATACATAATGATCAATACCCCAATGATGGATACAACACCACCGATAATATCATATCGGTCTGGAGTAATACCATCCACGTAATAGCCCCATAGAATGGACAAGGCGATGAAGATACCGCCATAGGCTGCATAGACCTTACCGAAAGGTGCTTCTTGTAATGTGGGGATAATACCATAGATGATGAGGGTAATGGCACCTGCTAGCATATACCAAGGGCTTTTATCATCTTTCAGATAGAGCCATACCAAATAACCGCCACCGATTTCGGCAATACCGGCTAGAATGAAGTAAAAAATAGAGAGAAGAATTTGTGACATGTTGAACACCTTTAGAATAAATAATTATCAGCAAGTGGATTAAAGTACATATTATAAGATTTGTAGAAGCTATATGTAGCTGCCATATACCCTAGTGAAGTGATAGGAGCTTCTTCGGGTGAAAATTTAGGGTTAGCAGAGTTTATGTGAAGATAAGGTCTGTCTATTGAACCATCAAAATGATAGTCGGTTAGTCCAGATAGTTTCCATTGTATTCCGGAATTTTTTTCCTGCTCCTCAAGAATTAACATATTATCGGGGAGTTTTTTCTTTAGCACTTCTGAGCTACGATTATAATCGTAGAAAAAGGTAGTATCTGCTTTACCAATAGTATTTGTTTTGTATTCGACCACATACATAGTTGCATTGATAATATAATATGGTGGATTATAACGTGTTACATTAATTGAAGGAATTTCTACATATCCATCAAGAGTTTGATTTGCATAGATATGTTTATATCTTTCAGGTGAATTTCTCAGCTCATCTAATGAAACGGCAAATGCTGACATTGTAAAGAGCGAAAAAATCGCTAGTAGAAAAAATAGTTTTTTCATAATCGCACCTCGCTTAATACATAATAAATGATATGTACTTTCATTATATAAACTGCCCATAATAATTTCAACTATGAAAGCATAAAAAAAGCAACCAATCCGAAGACTGGTTGCTGTAGTATCCTATTATTTGGAGTACAATTCGACGATTAGTGTCTCGTTTACTTCGATAGGAAGTTCTTCACGTTCAGGAAGGCGAGTTAATGTACCTTGGAAAGCGTCAAGATTTTTTTCGATGTAAGGAAGTTCGAAAGAACGAAGTTCTTGGAAGTTCACTTTGAACATTTCGTTGTCACGACTAGCTTCACGAAGCTCGATTACATCGCCAACTTTACATTGGTAGGAAGGGATGTCAACGCGTTTGCCGTTAACAAGGATATGACCATGGTTTACCATTTGACGAGCTTGACGAATGGAGTTACCGAAGCCAATGCGATATACAAGGTTGTCCAAACGGCATTCCAACAATTTTAACATGTTTTGGCCTGTAACACCGTGCATTTTTTTCGCTTTATCGTAATAGCGTACGAACTGGCGTTCTAGCAAGTTGTAGTATGCTTTAACTTTTTGTTTTTCTAATAATTGAAGACCATATTCAGATAATTTCTTTTGACGTTGGTCTTTTTTTACACGTTTTAAAGCCTTCGCGTGACCGAATACGTTCACACCGAAGCGACGGCATAACTTAAATCGTGCTTCTCTTCTCGTTGCCATGTGATAATCACCTCATAGATTAATATAACTTTGCACAAAATCGTGCTTATTAATTATACCCTATGTGGTGAGAAAAGTCAAAACTCTATAACCATTGTCAAGGTGTATGAATGTGATATAATAAAAGATACAATATTAGTATTTCCGATAGGGAATGAGGTAAAGGAGATTCACAATGAATGTGTCCTATAATTTTCGAGAAGAATTATGTATTGATCATACACCAGGTGCAGGAGCCATCGTTATTTTTGGTGCCTCTGGAGACCTGACAAAACGTAAATTGTTGCCAGCTATTTTCTCACTGTTTAAGCGAGGTTTACTTTCACCAAAGGTAGCAGTGGTTGGCGTAGCTCGTACGGCGATGACCCATGAAGAATTTCGTCAAGAGGTACAAACATCCATTTTAGGTGCGCAAGAACCAACAGCAGAAGAGGCCGCATTTATTGAGCGCTTTTCCTATGTAGCAGGACAATATACAGAAGCGTCTACGTATGTAGCATTGCGTGACGAGTTAGAGCGCGTCGCAGAGGCTCACTGTACAGGTGGTAATGCATTATTTTATCTAGCTATGCCACCAGAATTATTTGAACCTATTGTACGTGAATTACATGGGGCTCAACTGTTAGAAGAAGTTGGATCTTGGTCTAGGGTTATTATTGAAAAACCATTTGGTCATGATTTAGAAAGTGCCATTGCCTTAGATGCTGCATTGAAACAATATATTACAGAAGAACAGACATATCGTATCGACCATTATTTGGGAAAAGAAACGGTACAAAATATTTTGATGCTTCGTTTCGCAAATGCTATTTTTGAACCGCTTTGGAATCGTAAATATATTGAGCGTGTAGAAATTACAGTAGCAGAAGAGTTGGGCGTTGAAAAACGTGCAGGATACTACGATGGAGCAGGGGCTCTTAGAGATATGGTACAAAATCATATGATTCAAGTATTATCTTTGATTGCGATGGAGCCACCAGCAAGCTTTAATGCAGATGACTATCGTGATGAAATTGCAAAACTGATTTCTTCCATTCGTGGACTGCATCGCCAAAACTTAAGTGATATTTCAGTGCGCGGTCAATATGTGGAATCTACCACAGAAGATCGCCCAGCGGTAGAATATAGAAAAGAAGAGAATGTACCGCCTACATCCATGACAGAAACGTATGTAGCATTGAAGTTATTCATTGATAACTGGAGATGGCGCGATGTACCATTCTATCTTCGTACAGGAAAACGATTGCCGAAAAAATCCAGTGAAATTGCTATCACTTTTAAACCAATTCCTCATTCTATTTTCAAACCGTTCCATGCGAAAGACTTTAACCAAAATGTATTGGTACTTCGCATGCAACCAAATGAAGGTATGGGGCTGTCTTTAGAGGTTAAATCTCCTGGGTCTAAACTGAGCGTAAATACGTTGGAGATGAATTTCTCGTATAGCGACTCCATGGCATTATCTGATATTCCAGATGCCTATGAAAGACTGATTTTAGATGGTTTATTAGGAGATCAAACATTGTTTGTTCGTAATGATGCAGTAGAAAAATCTTGGCGCTTATTTAAACCGTTGCTAGAAGCATGGGCACGTAATGATGAAGCAACACCGTTGTGCTTCTATCCAGCTTTCAGTGAAGGTCCAGTAGAAGCGGAAGAATTATTAGAAGGAGGATCCTGGCGATGGCGAGAGATATAATTCACTCATTTTCTACAGGAGATGATGTAGCAAAGGCAGTAGCTGATAGATTTATAACGTATACCAATGCATGTATTGCTGAAACAGGTTCTTGTGTAGTGGCTATATCAGGTGGTACGACGCCGAATGCTTTATTTTCTTTATTGGATACAGATGCATATACAAATCATATTGATTGGGAGCATATTTTTTTCTTATGGGTAGATGAGCGATTTGTACCGCAATCGAATCCAGATAATAATTTTGGACGAGCGAAAGATAGACTGTTTGGTAATATTATGGGCGCTGCTCATTACTATCCAGTACCAACGAATAATGGCACTGTAGAAGAAGCGGCCGATAAATATGAGCAAGAAGTTAAAATGGTATTAAAGCGAACGGAAAAAGAAACGATTGATTTGGTACTATTAGGCCTCGGTGATGATGGACATACAGCTTCGTTATTCCCTAAATCAGATGCCCTTTATGAACGGGATCGTCTGGTAGTAGCAGTAAAAGACGGAAAAGTGTGGGACCGTGTGACATTGACATTTCCTGTACTAGAAATGGCAAAATCTGTTTGGTTTACCGTGGTGGGATCTTCTAAAGAAGCCGCACTGGCAAGAGTTCTTCGCCAACGTGCAGAATATGAGGAGTACTCTTGGGAAGATCGTGTAGATCATTGTTTGCCAGGGGCAGTATTAACGCATGATCCAGTAGAATGGTACGTAGATGAATCGGCGTATTCTAAACAATAATTTTTGGATATGAGGTGATAAATATGTTTAATATGGGAATGCCAGAGTTAATTTTAATCTTAATCATAGCATTAGTTATCTTTGGACCGAAAAAGTTACCTGAAATTGGCAAAGCCATAGGTAAAGGTATCAGTGAATTTAAAGGCGCTGTGAGTGGCGAAAAAAAAGAAGTGAAAGAAGAAGCAGTGAAAACTGAAGCAATCGATGTAGAAGCGGGAGCTAAAAATAATCATAAACAAAATAATTAGGAGGAACTATGTGTAAAGATTGTGGCTGTGGAAGTACAGGTAATGTAACAACAAAATTATTTTATGTACCAGGTATGATGTGCGTGAATTGTGAAAATACTGTGAATGGCGCTGTTCGAGGGTTGCCAGGTGTTTTGGAATCTACAGTAGATTTGAAAACAAAAGAAGTACGCATTCGCTTTGACCATACAAAAATTGATGAAGCTGCCATTCGTGCGGCCATTGATGCGACTGGTTTTGATGTAGAAGGCGTAAAAGACTATGTACATGAGCATGGTGGCATTTTAGGGGCCATTAAAAAGATATTCAAATGATACGTAAATTTAATCGAGAAGGATATACATGGGATGGCGTGGATACATTAGTATACAAGCAAGATAATAGCCCTTTTAAAGACGTAACACGTCAAGTACTGTTTGATGGTGCGTGGGATATTCCGTGCCAATTTCGCTATTTTGAGGTGAAGCCTGGCGGATATTCCACTATGGAACGCCATGAACATACGCATATGGTGATGATCTTTCGTGGAAAAGGGCAATGTTTACTAGGCGATACCGTGGAAGATGTACAAGAGGGAGATATGATTGAAATTCCTAAGTTGATGGCTCATCAATTCCGTGCGAATCAAGGTGACCATTTAGGGTTTTTGTGCTTAGTCAATGTGGATCGAGATAAGGTGCAAGTGATTACACAGGAAGAACAAGCAATGATGAAGCAAAATCCTGCTATTAAAGCTTTTTTAGAAAGTGAATGATAGATGTATCTAAGAACTATATACATTAAAACATAAAGACATATAACGAGAAACATAAGCGATGTAACGATTAGTATCATATGGATACAATACAGTAGAGTTGCTTATGTTTTTTTGTTGTCAGACATGAAAGTAATACAGCATAATCCAATTTTTTGTATAGTGCCATACATAGGAGGCGTATATGCTCTTATAGCTGTAGTATATAAGAGGACAAACATATTATAAATTTAAGATAAATGACTTTTATTAGAGCAAAAGATTTGCTATAATTGTAAAGTTCTCATTTTTTATAGAAAGTAGGTTACATATGAATTTTATTCGTAGTATTAATCGCCTGTTCAATGATTACTTAGCGTGGATTGTGTTGGCTATGGCAGTTATCGCATTCTTAGTGCCAGAAGTATTCATGGGGGCAGCGAAACAAACGGTTCCTTTGTTACAGTTGGTTATGTTCAGCATGGGCTTAACATTAACAGGGAAAGTATTTTTAGATGTCTTTAAACAACCGTGGCAAGTCATTTTGGTATCCTTGATTCAATTCTTGTGGATGCCACTGGCAGGTTGGCTAGTAGGAATCGTATTTGGATTCCCGCCTGAAATCGCCTTAGGATTTATCTTGTTAGGAGCTGCCCCAGGAGGTACTGCATCTAATGTAATGACATTCTTGGCAAATGGTAATGTGCCGTTGTCTGTGTCTGCTACAACAGTATCCACCTTATTAGCGCCAGTGTTAACGCCGATTTTCATTGTGTTATACGCAGGACAAACCGTAGATATTGCATTCTGGCCAATGTTCATGTCCATCGTGAACATCATTGCCGTGCCAATTGCGCTAGGAATTATTGTGAACTATTTCATCGGTTCTCGCATTGAACCTGTGAAAGAAATCTTGCCAACAGTAGGTGCCGTAGCTGTATTGATTATCTTAGCTGGGGTCACTGCCGTTAGCCGTGATAATATCTTAGCACATGGTGTGATGATTTTCTTGGCTTGCTTAGTGCAAAACGTGAGCGGTTATGTGGTGACATATTTCATTTGTCGTCTGTTTGGTTCTAACGTACCAGATCGTCGTGCTATGCAAATCGAAGTGGCGATGCAAAACTCTGCCTTAGCAGCTAGCTTGGCATTGAAACACTTTACACCACAAGCAGCTGTAGCAGGTGCTGTGTTCTCCATTATCCATAACTTTACAGGATCTATCTTTGCGGGCATTTGCCGAAGAAACGATTCTAAAAGTACACACTAATCTGAAAGTTAGGGTACTTTGGGTACCAGTGCATTAGACAATTACATATCTATTAGAAACGTCATGTACTTTCATAGCCTTTCATAGGATGAAAGTATGTGGCGTTTTTTGCTTTATTTTACGCTGATTTAAATAAAAGTAGTAAATACGCATTTATTTTAAAAGTACTAATTGGAGTTGTCGGTTAAGAATGCTATAATATAGTAAATAGATTTAATAAAAATGCGTATTTACAATATATTATTAAATGGGGTATGAGAGTGGAAGTACAAAGACCAAGATATTTAAATCAACTTATAGACAAAAAAGATAATGGAAGAGTAAAGATTATTACAGGTATTAGAAGATGTGGAAAATCTTATCTTTTATTTGAACTATATAGAAAGTATTTACTTTCTAGTGAAGTGCGTGAAGATCAAATTATAATGATTGCACTTGATAGCCTGAAAAATATCAAATATAGAAATCCAATTGAGTTAGATGATTATTTAAGAGGTAAAATACAAGATGATGGACATAAATATTATATTTTTATCGATGAAATTCAATTTGTAGAAGAAATTTCTAATCCATATTTGGAAGGCACTGACTCAAAGGTAAACTTTGTTGATTTGGTACTTGGTCTTATGAAAATTCCGAATGTAGATGTATATATTACTGGCAGTAATTCAAAGATGCTTTCATCAGATGTGCTAACGCAGTTTAGAGATCGTGGTGATGAAATAAGAGTATATTCATTTTCATTTGCAGAATTTTATTCATGTTATGAAGGAGACAAGGGTAAGGCTTTTGATGAATATTGTTTGTACGGTGGCATGCCAATGTCTGTACAGCTAAGTAATCATGAAAAAAAGAGCGAGTATTTGAAGAATGTGTTTACAAGCACCTATATTAAAGATGTCATGGAGCGCAATAAAATTCTTAAAGATGCATCTATCATGGATGATTTGTTGGATATTATATCTTCATCTATTGGTTCTTTATCTAATCCAACTAAGCTGGCGAATACTTTTATGTCAGAAAAAAATATAAAGATATCTCAGCTTACAGTAAGTAATTACTTGAATTATTTTATTGATGCTTTTTTAATTGAAAAAGCTAGAAGATATGATGTGAAAGGAAGGAAATATATATCATCTCCGTATAAATACTATTTTTCAGATATTGGGCTTAGAAATGCAAGGCTAAATTTCAGACAGAATGAGCAGTCACATATTATGGAGAATGTAATATATAATGAACTTCGTATGAGAGGACTAAATGTAGATGTTGGTGTTGTGGAATATAACTATAAAGATGAGAATAAAAAAACGGTTAAAAAAAATTTAGAAGTAGATTTTGTTATCAATAGAGGAAGTAATAGATATTATATTCAATCGGCACTTAATGTTGATACAAAAGAAAAACAAGTACAAGAAACGGAATCCTTGAGAAGAACAGGAGATTCATTTAAGAAAGTTGTTATAGTTAGAAACAACATAGTGCCTAGATTTGATGATGATGGAATTTTATATATTGGAGTAGAGGATTTTCTCTTGGATGAAACAGCACTGGATTTATAGAAGATTATAAAGAGTATACACATGATGAAAACTATAATGACTAAATATATTAAGATGAAATTATGAGGAACAGTATGAAGTTTATACACGATAGAAATAGCAATATCATTTTCAGCCTTCATGATAGTAGGGTGAAAGAAATCACATATTACAACGAAACTTTGACGTTACAAGTTAATAAAATATATGAACTTGTGGAAGGTGAAGAAAGATCATATCTAGGTGAAATATGTTTTGAAAAATGTGATATCGACCTATGCGATGTATTGATATTTAACAAAACCTTAGGTGAAGGACGCTTCAATGGAAAGTCTATTGGTTTACAACAATTTATAGATGAATATACAGACTCAGAATTTGAAATCATTATTGAAGGTTATTATAGCAACAGAACTACATATACAGGATGGCTTCGGGAAGACGGAAAACGACCAGTGTCGGCAATCATGTATGTTTGGAATAGTGGAGATATGGTGTATAACGTACAAAAATAAACGATTTAAATCAATAATTTTATAAAGGAGAAAAGCTCATGAACAAATTTGAGAATAGAAAATTGTTGCAAGAATATCAAGTCAAACAAATGGAAGAATTTGAAGAGAACTTACCGATGGAAAAGAAATTATTTTATGAATTATTTGATTATCTAAATGATAAATCAGAAACGGTAGAGTGTAATCACGATTTTTCTTTAACAAATGAGTTTTTGAAAGATAAAAATGCGGATATTGAAAAGGTTATAGAATTTTTGCGAGAAAATGGTGCTGGTTGCGATTGTGAAGTGATTTTTAATATTGAGGAAAAGTTTGAAGAATAAAATCTTTGTATTAGAAATAGACAGGTAAATTTAAAGTTGTAAGGAGAATTAGTGATAGATGCAATCAATACATAATATTTTATGTGAAAAACTAAATCCGAGAAGTGGAGTTATAAAAATAAGTAGTTCTAAAGTTGACGATAGAATTTATTTCGATATAAGTTGGGAGGGAGATTTCCATTTTATAGTGACTGGTTGGATGCATTACGGGTGGTATTATGTACAAAGAGATAAACAATGTATATCGCCATCTTATGTTTATAAAGAACTAGATAATAGAGCGTTATCTGTTATGCAACACATTATAGACGAGATTGAAAATGGGAAATATAACAACAAAAAAACTGAAAAAGAAAAAATTAAGCAGGTTCTTGAAGAAAGAAATCTAACCTCTTTTATGAACAATACAAAATGGAAAGAACTGATAGATTCCATCATGGAGAACATGAGAGACATCCCGATACAATATAAGACGTTTTTTGATGAAGAAGAGCCTAGCATATATTGGACGATTGATGCTGATGAACATTTTTTCATATGAATATGAGAATTGTTGAATGGTTCAAAATTAGAAGTAAATTTGAGAAAGTTCTTGGTCAAGGGCGTTTAATTGAGCCAAAGACATGTGTTACTGATAAAAAATCAGAAATAGAGCGTATGCTTAATACATTTAGTATCCCTTATGAATATGATGATATTGAAAAATGTTTTATTATTTTTGGATATAGATAATTCATTGAGGAATACTAGAAGATTATAAAGAGTATACACATGATGAGAGGTATTGAATTTAAAGATGATAAAATATACAAATATAAAAGATATCGTTGAATATGGATTAGATACTATTTCTGATAAGGAAAAAATAACAATGAACCTGAAAGACTTTCTATACATTAGACGAGTTTTAGAGGAATATATGCGTTATCTACATAATCCTGATCATTATCCCGATATAGAATCAATTCAAAATTTTTTAGGTGATGCTTCTTCGGGAGGCGGATTTGAATGTTTAAGCACAGCTAATTTATAACAAAGTATATAAAGTTGATTTGCCGGCGGAGATTGAAAAAATGATTGATGATGGTTTATTTGAACACCCTCTTTATCCTAGCTACTATAAGAAAGATGAATAAGTAATAATTGGATAGTATTGTAATAGTAGAAAATATAAATATATGTGGATACGTAAATTCGAAGCTGTAGGAAAGGATAAAAAGTGGAAATAGTGTTTGTTAAATTTTAACTAATGAGGAATACAGATTTTGATAAATGAAATAAAGGCATATTGGGACAAGCAGAAAAAAGAATATGAGGATAGATATAAAGAGACATTTTTAAAGGACTATGAAAGATCAACAGAATACCTTAAAAAAATGGAAAGCTACTTGTTATCCAAACAAAAAGAATATCCTTCAGATATTGATATAGTATGTACGCTTGCTTCTTTAAAGTTAGAGCTTAGACGCGGTGAGTATATAAGATATTTAAATTCTTTTCTTGATAAATTTGAAATTTATTTGGATAATGCTCAAAAAGCAAGAGTTTACACCAATATTGCATGTAACCATGATTATACTGAAGAAACATTAGAGTATTTACTAAAAGCAAAGGATTTAGATTCTCCTTTTATTGAAACATATACAGGGTTGGGGCTTTATTACTTTAATATGTACCAATCTAATGAAGATAAAGAATGGCTTATATTGAGTCAAAAATATTTTGAAAAAGCTAAAAATATTGATGATAGTTACGAATATTCCTT
Organism: Veillonella sp. CHU110; assembly: GCF_003992255.1. Lineage (NCBI taxonomy): Bacteria > Bacillati > Bacillota > Negativicutes > Veillonellales > Veillonellaceae > Veillonella > Veillonella sp. CHU110. The sequence continues at coordinate 170,769 of NZ_RQVA01000002.1, forward strand.
CAATCATGCAGTCTCTTTATATGAACTCAAAGAATATGAGAAAGCTAAAGAAATATTTTTAGAACTATTGAAAAAATATCCTGATAGAATGAGTCTATTGCTTAGCATTGCATATTGCGAAGTATATCTTGGTAATAAAGATAAAGCAATATCTTGGCTAGAAAGAGTAAAGTCAGGAGAAGATGAAAATTACAATTTGAAAACAGATGATATTTCTGCGGAGCAAATTTTTGATGCCTATTATGTACTTGAAGAATTCGACAAATTCTTACATTACTATAGCGATGAAGTTATTTGTCAATACTATTTAGCTGACTGGGAACACTATTATTATGCTTTATGGCTAAAGGATGAAAAAGCAAAGTTTTTTGTCCTTGAAGAAAAAAATAGACTTTATTTAATGGATGCTATTAAAGAAGCTATAGTTGATGATGACTATGTGAGCGAGGAAGATAAGAAGAAATATATTGAGGAATTGGAAAAAGATAAAAGAGAATATGAAGAAATGATTTCTCGTGTAAAATCTCTAACTTTCAAACCAAAAGTGAGGCTTAAGTTGTATCCAGAGTTTTCTTGCTTCATGGTAGACTGTGTGAGACATAAATTTAAATGAAATGTTGTAAAAATTTGAAGTTGGTGCTGCAACAATTATGATAAATGAATAAGTTATAAAAAAGTTGCATATGTCTTGGGGAGCAATAGCAGTTTTGATTGGCTCTATAATATATCTTGGGGGGACAGCAAAAGCCATCCCCCCAAGGTATATTTTTTTATGCAAAAAAGTAGGCAT